>JACPTE010000001.1 GCA_016192945.1 Candidatus Woesearchaeota archaeon | reverse complement strand
AGCTTCATCAGCCACTCATTTTAAGTGCGAGCCTCTTGTTAAGGTCCAGGTTTCTTCTTCTAAGAGTTGTGTTGGTTTTTGTGGTGGTAAGTCTTCTTTTGGGTGTTATTGTGATTCTGTTTGTTCTAAGTATGGTGACTGCTGTCCGGATTATGCTGTTGTTTGCTCTGTAAAAAAATGAGCTGTCAGTCTCTTATCTTCCTGAAGAATTTCGGGAGTTCTTTCAGCGCTCTTGTGTTGATAACATCCTGAGGCTCCAGCCAGCCCCTTCTTGCTATCGCTATCCCAAGATTGATGTTCCTTAATTCATTGATGCTGTGGGAGTCTGTGTTAATGACGAATTTTGCCCCGAGCTCCTTCGCCTGCTTTACGTGAATGTCCTTCAGGTCCATCCTGCCTGGCTGGGAGTTTATTTCCAGCAGCACTTTGTTTTCAGCAGCAGCCTTTATTACTGCCTGCATGTCTGCTTCATATGGCTCCCTTTGGTGTATTAGCCTGCCTGTAGGGTGCCCTAGTATGTCCACGTTTTTGTTGCTTAGCGCTTTTGTTATCCGCCTTGTCATCTCCTCCCTGCTTGACTTGAACCTGGAGTGCACAGATGCGATGACTATGTCCATCTTTTTCAGGAGGTCGTCGCTGTAGTCAAGCGTTCCATCAGGCTTTATGCTGACCTCTGAGCCTGCTAAAATCCTTATCCCCTTGACTTTTCTTGAGTATTCCCTTATTTCCATGAGCCATTTTTCCATTTCCTCTTCCTTGAGGCCTGATGCCACCCTTTCTGATACAGAGTGGTCTGTGATTGCTATGTAATCCAATCCCTGCCTTTTGGCAGCATCAGCCATTTCAGGGAGGCTGTCGTATCCGTCTGTCTTGCTTGTGTGGCAGTGGAGGTCTCCCCTGACTGTTCCATATTCAATCAGCTTTGGCAGATTGCGGCTCATTGCAGCCTCTATTTCCCCGCTGTCTGTCCTGAGCTCTGGTTCTATGTAGCCCATCCCCAGGAACTTGTACACTTCCTGCTCTGTTTTTCCGGCAACCTGGCTGTTTTTCCCGTCAAATATGCCGTATTCGTTCAGCTTGCACCCTTTTTTTATTGCAATCTCGCGCAGCTTGACATTGTGCTGGATGTTCCCTGTGAAGTATTGTAGTGCTGCGCCGAAGTTTTTTCCCTCAACAACACGCAGGTCTATCTGAAGCCCGTCTTTCATCAGGATGCTGCTCTTGGTTCCCCCCTTTGCCAGCACTCTCTTGACGCCTTTCATTGTCGTAAAAAACTCCATTACCTTCGCAGGGTTGGCTGAGACAGCCAGTATGTCTATGTCTCCTATAGTCTCCTGCATTCTTCTGAGTGAGCCTGCTGCTATTGTTTTCTCGGCATATCCTGTTGCGTTGATTCTTGATATTATTTCCTCAGAAATTTCCAGTGCTGCCTTTAGCAGGATTCTCTTCTTGCCAGCCTTTACAAGCTCTATCCCCTTTAGTATTTCCTCCTCTGTCTTTTCCCCAAACCCTTCAATTTCAGAAACCTTGTGCTTTTGTATTGCCTTCTCAAGCTCTTCTATGCTGCTTATTTTCAGCCTTTCGTGAAGCTTTTTTATTTTCTTAGGGCCCAGTCCCGGAACCTCTATGAGTGCTGAGATGTGTTTTGGGAATTTTTTCTTCAGCTCTGTGTAGTATTTCATCTTTCCTGTGAGCAGAAGCTCTTCCAGCCTTTCAGAGATTCCCTCTCCAACCCCCTTTATTTGCATGAGCCCTTCCCTTTTTGCATTGGAGTAAACCTGCTCAATCTCCTCTGGAAGCTCTTCTATGCTCCTTGCTGCCTTCCTGTATGCCTGCGGCTTGAAGTCCACGTTCTGCAGTTCAAGCATGTCCGCTATGTCATACAGCACCTTTGCCACTTCAGAATTCTTCATGTGTTTCTTCGTATTTTTTCCATATTTAAATATTTGCAAAGTTTTATATATCACTTGAGTGATTGATGGATCTAAAGAGGCTTGGCGAACTTAAGATGGCTGATGGAAAAAACCGTGTTTTGGGCTTGATGGCATTCTTGTTTGCAGTTACCCTCGGATTAGTCTTTATTGATGCTGGCAGTGATGTTCTCAATGCAGGCAGTGGTTTTGCAGGCGCTGCTCTTGGGGTTGCCAACCTTGACTCAAATGCAGGCATAACAGGTGCTTTGGTAGTTTCAGAAAGCTCGCTTGGCTCGTTTATGGCTGCCCCTGAAGTGGCTGATGCTGCTGTCAGCACATCCAGCCTTAGCACAATCACAGGGGTGTCGTAGCTGTCTGTAAACTCAAAGTTCCAATAACTTTAAATAAATCTGCAGCTGGCTTTGTTCTATGGGGGAGATGAGGGCTATAGGTGTCAGGAAGGGCAGGAGAATTGTGGAGCTGTTTGTTATTCCAACTCCCAGGTTGACAGGCTCTGGAGATGTTCTTTTGGAAATGCTTCAGGTAGGCATTTGCGGCACTGACAGGGATATCATTGAGAACAGCCTTGTTGACAGCCCTGATGGTGATGACAAGCTGGTTATCGGGCATGAGGGCTTTGCCAGGGTTCTGGATACTGGCAGGGGTGTTAAGTCATTGAAGAAGGGGGATTTTGTTGCTATTATCCCCAGGCACGGCTGCAATAAGTGCCTTCCCTGCAATAATGGAAGGAGTGATTTCTGCGAAACAGGCCTTTACACAGCCTCTGGCCAGCATAAGAGGCACGGGTTTAATTCAGAGGTCTATGTTGAGGATGAGGCATACCTTGTCAGGGTTCCCAGGGGCATTGCTGATGTGGCTGTATTGGCCGAGCCTTTCAGCATTATTGAAAAGGCAGTCCTACAGGTTAAGGAAATCCAGAAGAGGATTCCCGGATTTGACTTGTCAAAAAGGAGGGCTGTTGTTTTTGGGATGGGCTCTGTTGGAATGGCTGCAGTCGCTGTTCTTCGCATTAATGGCGTTAAGACTTATGTTCTCGGAAGGCGGCCTGAGGGGGATGTTAAGGTTGGGCTGGTTAGGGAGCTTGGTGCAGAGTATATCAACATCAGGGAAACAGGCATGGATGGAATAATAAAGAGGACAGGGAAGGTTGATGTTGTGATAGAGGCTACTGGAGCTACGCAGCTTGTGATAGACCTTATAGGGCTGATGGAACGGAATTCTATTTATGTTTTTTTGGGCATTCCAAAAGGGGCTGAGGAGCTTTGCTTCAACATAAAAGGGATGGTCAACAAGATTGTGAGGGAAAATCTTGTTCTTCTTGGGAGCGTGAATTCCCAGAAGGCTCATTTTGAGATGGCATTAAGGGACATAGCCGGAATTCAAAGGCAGTATGATGGCATTCTTGGAAGGGTAATCACGCACAGGTTTTCAGTTGATGAGCTTGAGAAGGCTTTTGGGAAGGAAGGGGATGATTATATAAAAGGAGTTGTTGTCTATTCTGGTAGGGGGGTTTGAAATGGAAATCGGATTTATTGGTCTTGGAAGGATGGGCAAGAGCATGGTGCTCAGGCTTTTGTCAAAGAAGCACAGGGTTGTTGCCAATAACCGCTCCCCTGAGCCTTTAAAGGAGGTTGCCAGGGCAGGTGCAAAGCCGGCTTATTCAGTTGAGGAGTTGTTCAGGCTGCTGCCTAAGCAGGCTTCCCAGCCAAGGATTGTGTGGATTATGCTTCCGGCAGGCCCTGTTACAGAGGAGTATGTAAACAAGGTAGTTCCTTTCCTTTCTGCAGGCGATATACTAGTTGATGGAGGCAACGCAAACTACAGGGATTCTGCGAGGCGTGCAGAGTCGCTAAAAGCAAGGGGAATACGGTTTCTTGATGTTGGGACAAGCGGCGGTGTTGTGGCTGCCAAGCTGGGTTATTGCCTTATGGTTGGCGGGGATGAGAAGGCCTTCAGGCATGTTGAGCCTGTCTTCAGGTCTCTTGCGATTAAGGGTGGTTACGGCTATATGGGCTCGCCAGGGGCAGGCCATTATGTCAAGATGGTCCACAACGCCATTGAGTATGGGATGATGCAGGCAATAGGCGAGGGATTTGAGTTGCTGCATAAAAGCCCTTACAGCAAGGAACTGGACTTCAGGAAGGTGGCAAACTTATGGAATCAGGGCAGCATAGTGCGCTCATTCCTGATGGAAATGATGGAAAAAGCATTCTCAAGTGATGCAAGGCTGGACAGGCTGGTAGGCTATGTGGATGATACTGGGGAGGGCAGATGGGCGATACAGGAGGCAATAGACAGGAATGTTGCATTCAGCGTGATAACAGCATCCTTATACGCAAGGTTCATTTCAAGGGACAGGGACAAGTTCTGGGCAAAATCGCTTGCTGCAATGAGGAATGAGTTTGGAGGGCATGAAGTGAAAAAGAAATGAAAATCCACGATATATCAATGACGATAAGCGAGGGCATGATTGTTTATCCTGGCAATCCTATGGTTAAGATAAGGATTGTTTCAAGGGTGCCGAAGGATGCTACACAGAAATCAGAAATTACTTTCGGCAGCCATACAGGAACCCATATTGATGCGCGTTGCCATGTGTTTGAGAATGATGTTGGTGCGGACAAAGTGCCTTTGGAATCGCTTTATGGCGGCTGCAAGGTTCTTGACTTGACGAAATGCAGGGATAAAATTACTGCAGAGGACCTGCAAAAGCATGATATAAAAAAAGGCGACATAATCCTGCTGAAGACATCAAACTCATTAAGGGGATACAGGCAGTTCTACAAAGACTATGTGTATATTGATGACTCTGCAGCTCAGTATTTGGCTGGCAAGAAGGTAAAAACTGTTGGGATAGACTATCTTTCAGTAAAGCAGCTTGGAAACAGGCAGTCAAGAACTCATCAGATTCTTATTGGAAACATGGCTGTTTTTGAGGGGCTGGACCTTGGCAGGGTTAAGCCTGGCAAATATGTTTTTGCAGGGCTTCCCTTGAAGATTAAGGATGGTGACGGGGCTCCTGCAAGGGCGGTTTTGATTGAGGTATAGCCTCGCTATGTTGGCATTTGCCTTTTATGAATTTTTCAGCCTTCCGCAGGATTTCCCTGCTTTTCGGGTAAGTTAGCCTCTCTAAGGCCGCTTCGTATGGAAGCCATTCGTAGCCCTCGTGCTCAGGGGATATTTTAATTTCTCCCTTGTGTGTTTCCCCTGTGAAGAAAACAACCTCTTTGTATATTATCTTTCCTTCCCTGCTGAAATAGTAGCTTATCTTCTCCCTGAATCCGCTTAGAATATTTATCCCAGTCAGCCCTGTTTCCTCCCTTGTTTCCCTTATTGCAGCATCAATCTCCGATTCCCCAGGCTCAATGTGCCCTTTTGTGTAATCCCAGTAGAGAGGCTGGTTGTATTTGAGAAGCAGGTATTCCCTCCCGTTGTTGTTTCTGAAAATTACCACTCCTGCAGATTTTTCCATATTCGTATAGCTGCACGTTTTCTGCGCTTGGATAAAAATTTTTCTAGGAAAGTTTATAAATGCCCGAGCCATTATTGGTCTGTATGTTAAGAGGTGTTTGTTCAGGCAGGTCGTGCAGGGCGAGTTGCCGTTTTTTTTCAAGGAAGGGCCAGTCTTCAATGGAGGCTGCAATGCTTGTGACTGTAATGGTCATAGCATTTACTATTTTCCTGGCTGCTTCATCTGACAAGCTTGTTGAGACCAAGCAGAAAAGGGATAAGGACCTGATTAATGATGTTTCATCTGTGATTGAGACAGAGCTGAGCCTTGCAGCTGCCTCTGAGAACGGTTATTACAGGAAGTTTGAATTGCCTCCCAACCTTGACGGCAGGCCTTTTGAAGTCAGCATTTCTGGAGCTGGCTCATTGTCATCTGAGCATAGTGAGGTGACACTAAAATATGGCAATGGGTATCTTGATGGCTTTGAGAAGGTCATTGTTTTCCCGAAGAGCATAAATGGAACGAGGATGTGCAGCGGTATTAACGTCCTTGAAAAGGCGGATGGCATTGTGAATGTTTCCTGCACATGCATAACAGGGTATAAGGACTTGGATGGTGACGGGTTCACTGATTCTCTGGGTGCTGATGGGGTGAAGGATTTCTGCGGTGTTGAAGCCATCACAGACAAGAACTATCAGGCTCATCCATCTGCCATTAATGATTGCGATGACAACAACAGGGATAAGTGGCAGTTTTTGCCGTGCTTTCAGGATAAGGATGATGACAGCTATACTGTTGGCAGCCAGGTTCAGGCTTGCGTTGGCTCTGATTGCCATTCACCTGTAGGGTATCGTGAGTCTCAGAGCCAGTTTAATGGGGCTGATGACTGCAGCGATGACCCTGTTGCAGATTCGCAGGCAGGGCTGAAGTGGAGGCTGCGTTTCAGGGATTCTGACTCTGATAGTTACGGCTCCAGCACAATTGCGTGCGTTGGGAATGATGCAGGATATTCTGATAATAATGTTGACTGCGATGATTCTGATAGCAGGAAGTTTGTTTTGAGGACTTGCTATGATAACCACGACCTTGATGTTGCAGGAGGCCCTTCAGCAGTCAGTTTATGCACGAATAATGATTGCTCTTATCCTGCAGGGCTTACTTATCTTAATGGGAATGACTGCAACCCTGATGATGGCTCTGTATGGCAGATTCTCACAGGCTATCAGGATAATGATAAGGACGGCTACACAAGCCCTCCTATTAGTGTGTGCAGCGGCAGCAGTCTCCCTTCAGGATACATTAGCACCCCAACAACCCCATACGATTGTAATGACAATGACATTAACCTGATTTTCTATTGCTCGGATTCTGATTTGATAAGCTTGAATGGAGACTGGACATTTACAAGGGATAAACAGGTGACTCCAAAAGGAGTTGTTACATCCCACACCGCCGCAATCATCAAAAATCTCCGCATTGGCATTGGTGATGCGGTGATAAGCACAGAGGTCATTACAGACGGGAAGTCTGAGGCAGGCCTCTGCGAGCTGTCCATCAGCGATGGTCACGGCTACTGCGTTACTCCAGTCAATTCTGGAGATTCTTCTGGAGATTCAATCGCTGTCAAATACTTTAGTGGCAGCCCTGGTTTCAACCTGTACACCATATCAACAGCTCGCCTGCCTGCGAGGCTTGATTACACCAATCCTATAACTATCGTTGTCCAGTTCCAGAGCCCAACTATTGGGAGTAATGTGTATTTTATCAAGGGTAAGGTGTATAATTCAGGCCAGCCAGAGCCAAGGGATTGGCAGGTTACCCAGCAGTATAGTGATAATTCTGCTGTTTACATAGGGTTTGATGCATACAATGGCAATCCATTGTTTTATAATACTAAAAGAATTTCCTGAATTCCTCATTCAGCTGCATATTCCCATTGAGATTATTACTGGCTCATTGTCTGTTGGAAGGACATATGGGGGGGCAAGCACCTTGTTCTTGTAAGTTGAGCATCCGCGGGAAATGCTCCATATTTCTGTGTTTCCGTCAATATTGGATTTTTCAGCCTTGAATTCATACTGGATGTTCTGCTGGTCTCCGAATGCAGCGTCCAGGATTTGCTGTGTTGATTCCCTTGCTTTTTGGCAATAAGTGAGTGTCGCTCCTAGGCTGCTGCTGCTGCTGCATGCCTGCTGCCTGTCTGCCTGGGCTGTGCAGTCCTTTATCAGCTCTTTCATCTCTATTCCCTGCTTGCATGATTCTATCTCAAATTTTTCTGACAGGAGTGTGTTTATGAATGACGAGGCTATCTGCTTGTCGCTTGCCTCTGTGCTCCTCTCCCGTGTTTTTGTGAGGTATTTTATGGCAAAGAACATTCCTATAAGGGCTATTGCAACTATGATTGCAAGCCCTATTATCTCCATCTGCGATTTCTTTCCCTTAAGCTTGTTCATATACATCAACTGTGAGTATCCCGAATGAGGCTGTATCTTTAAGGGGGTCGTATATTGCTATTGGCATCCATATTGACTGCTTTGACTGTTCGGTTCCCATTTCATATATTGTCTGCGAGTATTGTGAGACTTGAATTGGATAGATTTGCCTTATTGTTATTTTGCTGTCCTTCAGCAGGTCATAGTAGTATGTGTTTGCGTCATTTGAGTCCCTTTGGATTATTGCCTGGAAGCCCTGTATTTTGAGTTTGTCAAAGCAGTTTTGTATTGGCTGCGTTTTGCTGCACTGCAGTTCAGGCATGTTCAGCGCTGTCTTTGCAATCTTGAGCGCCCTTGTTTCTTTTGCATCTGCCAGCTTTTCATTCAGGTTTCCCCTGAGTATGTTTGCGTAAAACACGAATCCGAATGCCAGCAGCATGAGGAATACTATCACTACAGCTGCTGTTTCAATCATCCTGGTCTGTGCCTGCTTTTTTCCCATTTTTGTCAGTATATTGTAGGGCATGCTGCCCTCAGCAGCTCCCTGTTCTTGTTTTCTAGTGACTGCATTTCCGCCAGGATATTCTCATTAAATGCCCTTGCTTTTGAATTCAGGCTGTTTATGCCTGTCAGGGCATCGTTGTACATTCCTGGTGTGCATGGGTCAGGGAGCTGCCTGTTTGTGGTTTTCTGTGCTTCTGTTTTCAGGATGTTTGCCTTTTCTGAGTATGCCCTGCTGACGCGCTCCAGCTTTTGGTATGCCTTTTTGGAATTGCACCTGTAGGAATCAGCGTCCTGCGAGTATATTGCCCCTATGAGCATGCTTATTCCGCTGTAGATTGCTGTTTGCGGCGGTTCAACAAACCCAGCTGCTGATTTGTCATACTGGCGGAATTCCACCTGCCCGTATTCTGTGCTGTCCTGGCTTGGTATTATCTTTATTGCCATGGCTTCTTGGTATTTGCTGAAGTCAATGCTGTTCTGGAGGTTTGCTGGCTCTGAATTTATTGTGACAGCCACTATTCTCCTTTCAGGGGCTTCGTCTATCGCGTCAGTTGCCCTGTACAGCTTTTTGTTGAGTGAATCTGGAATCTGGTAAAACAGTTCCTGTGCAAGTGCTTCATGCCGGGGATTGCTTGCCACTATTATGTAGCGGGTGTCATTCCCGGCGAGGTAGATGAGGTTTGTCACCTTGAATGGGGCTGACCATTCCCTTGTCATGGCTGTAAGCTCGTTCCTGTTAACCTCCCCCCCGAATATTACCTCGTTCTCCTGGAGCGATATGTCGCCTATCCTTAGTATGTTTGACACTGTTGTAGGGCCCTGCTCCTGGCATTCTATCCTCAGCTTTAGGTTTGGTATCTTGACTATTTGAGAGCTTTGGGGCGGCTGTGTTGTGAGCCAGTCTATCGTGTTGATTGATTCCTGGGCTGCATTCTTGTCTGCAGCCTCTTTCTGCTTGTATGCAAGCCCTGAGAAGAACAGTAAGATTAGCCCTCCTGCTATCATCACGTATATCCAGTTTACCTGTTCCCCTATGGCGCCTTTTTTTCCCTTGGTCATTTTATTAGGAGCAGACTGGCTTGCATGTGCTGTCGCAGTATGATTCGCTTTGGCATTCGCTGTTGGAACTGCATCCCTCTCCGTTGTGTTTTGTGCCCTGCAGCTCTGTCGGACTTGAGACTATGACCCTGTTCCCGCAGCCTGTCATCCTTAGTTGCAGCCTCCCGTTTGTTACTTGGAAGCATCTTGATTAGGAACACGTTCTTTATTGAGCTGGTATCCGGGGGGTTTTGGCTGAATGCTGTTTGGTCTGATTCTATGGAGTTCCTTATCTGGATGTCCTCAATCTGGCTTAATCTTGCTGCCATGCTGCTTCTCGGCTCATATATCTTCTCAATGTATGCAAAGCATACATTTTGTATTTGCTGGGGTATCTCTTTGTAGGATTGCTCGTTCCTTACTGTTCCGAAGCCTTTTGCGCTGTCAAAGTCTTCCCTCAGCTTTTCTGTGAACCGTGTCATCTGTAGTTCTGTGTTTACTTTGTTCAGGTTGGTTATTGCAACATACCCGAATATCAGCACTGCTGAGGCCACTATCATGGAGAATATGTATATGAATACCTGTCCTGAAATCTGGGCTTTCACTTGTTTCCCCTTTTTTTCTGTACAGCTTGGCTTTTTTGCTGTGATTGCTGTGTTAGCTCAGATGTCTCCTTCCTCAGCATTTCAAAGACCCTGTCCTGCTGCCCTGCCAGGGATTCTTTTGGCAGTTCTGGCTTTTGGGCCTGCAATTCTGTCTTGGGTTTCGCCTCAAACTCACTGAGTATTTCGCTTCTTTGGCTTGCAAGCCCTGTCTCCCTCTTTCTGATTATCGCCTGCCTTGTTTTGGGGCTGATGATTATGGGAGTTCTTGGCTGCTGAATTGGCGGCTTGGTTGGTGTCCCAGGCTGCATTCCTGTTCTCTGCGGGGTTTGTGCAGGTTTTCTGGCAAGTCTTGTCAATATCAGATAGCCTGCTGCCAGTATCAGTATTGCTGCTCCAGCCCATAGGAGCACCAGAAGAAGGTGGTTTTCTGGCTTGGAGTTTGCGTCTGTAGGGTCTGAGTTTTCATTGTATTCTGTTCCGTCTTCAAATCCATCCCCGTCAGTGTCTTTTTTGCAGGGGTTCAGCTGCCCCTTGAGCTTTTTCCCGTTTGGAATGGTGTGAGTTTGGTATTCCCTGATGTTTGACATGGTGTCGTTGTCAGGGTCTGTTGTGCTGTCCCTTTTTGTAATGTCAAGGCAGGTGTATTTCTTCTCCCATTCATCATCCATGCCGTCTCCGTCTATGTCTTTGTTGCACGCATCGCCTATTCCTGCATTGTTTGTGTCTTTTTGGTCTGGGTTGTATGCGTCAGGGCAGTTGTCTTTGCTGTCAGGAATTCCATCCCCATCCCGGTCGTCTATTGATGCGCAGGTGTTGGCTATGCATTTTTCTGATTGGCAGTCTGTCTCGTTTGTGCATGTCTTGCCGTCTTCGCACTTCTTGTTCTTTACTGATGCACACACCCCCCCGCAGTCTATGTCTGTCTCTCCATAGTCAATCTTGCTGTTTGAGCAGGTGTCTGTGGATGTCTGGTTTGTGCACATTCCTGAAATGCAGTGGTTTGACCTGCAGTCTGAGTCGCTGTTGCATTCGTTTCCTGATTCGCATGCCCTGCAGGCTCGTCCTCCGCAGTCTGTTCCTGACTCGTTCCCGTTCCTGACCTTGTCGTAGCAGGTGGGCTGGTAGCATGTCTGGTTCAGGGCGCAGTAGCTGCTCTGGCAGTCATCGTTGTTCCTGCATTTCATCATGTTGCCGCACTGGTCGCTGCATCTCCCCCCGCAGTCTATGTCTGTTTCCCCTTCATCCTTTACTCCGTTTTGGCAGCTTGTTGATGTTGCGAAGTTGGCCTTTACGCCTATGCCTGTTGCATCCCTGCTGAACTGGCCTGCGTTGTTTTGCGCTTTGGCAGAAACATAGTATGTTGTTCCGTTAGCCAGCTCAAGCCCTGTAATGCTCTGGCTTTCCTGGGATGTTGATGTCCAGTCCAGTATTGTATTGTTTGATGAGTTTGTCACTGAGTATTGGTAGAGCTTTATTCCTGATTCGTTGTCTTCTGATTTCCACTTTGCCTTTATTATGCTCCTGCTGGTTATGTTTTCAACCTCTACTTTAGGGCTGGTCGGCGGGGTTATGTCAACCACGAAGTGTATTGAGGTTTCCCTTACCGCTCCCTGGAGGAATACGCACCTTATGTAGTATGTGAAGCTGCCTGGGTAAAGGGTGAGCCTGTCTTTTATTCTCATTGTTGGGACGCTGCTGAAGTCCCTGTAATCTGAGTAGTCTGAGCTGTTTGAGTATTTGCATTTTGCCCACTTGTTTGTTATCACTCCAAACTCTACTGTTGTGTTTGGGTAGTATTCATTGTAGTCAGGTGTTATTGTCGGTTCCTGATTGGTGTCAACTATTATGCTTACAGGGACTTTTGTTGACAGCACTCCTGCCTTGTTCTGGCACATCACGTAGAATGTGTTTGTTTGCCTGTCAATGAGGTCTCCGCCTGCTGCTGTCAGGTTGTGCTTGTTCACCAATTTATAGGCTTCTGCCGAGTTTTCGTTGTAGCCAAGGAATGGCGTCATGCCGCTGTAGGCAGCTTCCTGGCTTTTTGAGTACTTGCATACAGTTTGCTGGTCTGTTATTGCTGTCATTGTTGATGCTATCGGCACGTCATTCACGTTGTCAGCGTATATCTGCCTTATTGATGGCGGCGTGCCTAAGTATTGTATGTTGAATTCGGCAGCCCTTATTGTGCCTTCCCTGTCCCTGCATTTTACGTAGGTTTTCTCATCTGTCCCCGAATAGTCATTCAGGCTGCGCATTCCGTTGTTTCCTTGTGTGAATGTCAGGGGCATGTCTTCATAGGTTCTGTCAGCCAGGAAGCTTGCCTTGCAGTCTGCTTCCTTATTGGTCCTTATCACCAGGTTGTAGACTCTCTGGCTTGTTGCGGACAGTTTTGGCTCAATGAGCGTTATTGTCAGCTCACTTGGTCTGTATGCGGGGTTTAGGTTTGCTGTGATGTAGGCTGTTCTTCCTGCTGTTACTGTTGCTTCGCCCATTGCGTCATCGTATCCCTGCTTTGTTATGGCGTAAGTATAGATTCCTGGCTGTAGGTTTATTGTCAGAGGTGTTGTTCCCCTGTATGCCCTGTTTATTGATACCTCTGCAATGATGTTCGCATTGCCGTCTGTGGCTATGATTGACAGGTTGCCGCTGTTCGGGGCTGTTACCAGTTCCATTATCGCATTTGCTGTGGCTGCCTGTCCTGCCTGTATGTCTATCTGGCTGTTGTAGTCCTTATATCCTGATTTTGTTATCTTGTAGGTGTGCCTTCCTGGCTGGAGCCCTGGGATGCTTACTGGTGTTGTTCCGCTTGTTGCTGCTGAGCTGTCCATGTATACGTCTGCAGCCAGTGATTGTTGTGTGAGAACGTCTGTTGCAGTCACGAAAAGCCCTGTGCTGGATACAGGCCTTAGTTGCATGTTCAATGTGGCTGTGTCTCCTGCGTTGATTTGTATGCTGCCCTGGCTGTCCTGGTAGCCTGTCTTTGATATTCTGTAGTTGTGGTTTCCTGCGGTTAGTCTTGTTATTGTCAGTGGTGTTGTTCCTGCTGGTGTTGTTGCCCCGTCAATGTATATGCTGGCAAATAATTGGTTGTTGTTTAAGGAGTCTGTTGCTGATGCAAACAAGTTCCCTGTGCTTGTTGGAATCGGGGGTATCATTGATACGATAAGGTAGGTGGTTGTTCCTGCTGTTACCTCAACTCTCCCCTCAATGTCCTTGTAGTTGGTTTTTGCTATCCTGTATGTGTGTGCTCCTGGGGCGAGGTTGTGTATTGTTATTGGTGTTGTTCCGCTTGTTGTAGTAGCGCCGTCTATGTATGTGTCTGCCTCAACAGGCTCAGATGATGCGCTGTCAATAGCTTTTATGGCGAGGTTTCCATTGCCTGCTGGAGGTGTTGTTGCAGGGCTTAGCTGTGCGCTTAATGTAACTGTCTGCCCGCTTTCTATGGTGATTGTTCCTGTGTTGTCATTATATCCCTGTTTTGTTATCCTGTAGCTGTGTGTTCCTGGCGTTAGCCCGCTGATTGTTGTCGGGGTAGTGCTTGGTGTTGTTGAGCTGTCTATGTATGCGTTGGCATTTACAGGATTCCCTGTAATGCTGTCTGTTGTTCGTATGAATACTCCTCCTGTGTTTGGCGGGTTGGCTGAGCGTGTCATCAGCACGCTGACTGTGGTGGTTCTTCCTGTTTGTATTGTAAATGAGCCTGAGGAATCTTGGTATCCTGTCTTTGTAACCTTGTATGTGTGCGTGTTGGGCTGGAGGCTTGTTGTGAGTGGTGTTGTTCCTGCTGGTGTTGTTGAGTCGTCCAGGTAAACGTTTGCAATAAGGCTGTCTGTGCCGTCTGAGGCGCTCATGGATAGCACGCCAGTTCCAGGAACTGGTATGAACTCAAGCTGCACGTTTATTTGTGTTGCCTGCCCTTGGTTTATTGTTACTGTTCCTGAGCTTTCCCTGTATCCTGTTTTTGCAATCCTGTAGCGGTGGGTTCCCTGGCTGAGGCTTGTTGTGAGTGGTGTTGTTCCTGCTGGTGTTGTTGATTCATCTATGTATGCATCAGCGTTTAATGCTGTGTTGGTGTCTTTGTCTGTTGCTGTTATTGAAAGGTATCCTGTCTGGGGGTTTCTGGCTCCGAGGGTTGCGCTCAGGTAGGTTATCTGCCTTTCAGTGATTGTTATGCTTCCAGTTGAATCTGTGTATCCCTGTTTTGCTATCCTGTAGCTGTGCGCTCCTGGCGTTAGGCCTGGTATTGTGAGTGGTGTTGTTCCGCTTGTTGCTGCTGAGCTGTCCATGTACACGTCTGCATGCAATATGTCTCCTGTTTCGCTGTCAGTTACTGACACCGCCAGTCGTCCGTTGTTGTCTACTGTCTGGCTCATCTCAATGTTTCGTGTTGCTGTCTCGCCTGCGATTATTGTGACATCCCCAGTCCCGTCTGTGTATCCCTGTTTTGTTATCCTGTATGTGTGGCTTCCGGGGATTAGGTGGTATATTGTCAGTGGTGTTGTTCCTGCTGATGTTGGTAAGCGGTCAATGTAAGTGTCTGCACCCAGATTCTCGTGGGTTGAGGCATCTGTTGCTGTTAATGTCAGGCTTCCGTCAACAGGTATTGTCACCTGAAGTGTCATCCGCTTTACTGTCTCCAGGTTTTTGTTCTGGTCCTTGCTGTAGTACCTTATGTAGTTGGTTCCCTCTGTGAGAGTATTCTGCCGTACCAGTTCAAGTATGCTTGAAGACCTTTGGGTTAATGCAGTGTATCCCTGTGTTGTGTCTGCACAGCCCCTTGCCTGGTCGTTTGATGAGCAGATATAGGTTGTGGAGGTTGTGGTGAATCCTCCATAATCGTCAACAGCCCTCCTGTCAAATACGTCTGCTATCAGGCTGCCCCTGTTTTCTGTGATTGTGGTTTCTGGAGGGAAGTAGTCCTTCTCGCAGTCTGTTGTCTGGCAGTCATAGCGCTCATCAAAGTCAGCGTCTTTCCTGCATCTTCCTGCTGTTTCTGTGCCATACCATTGGCAGACGTTAAGCCCGCACAAGTCTCCCGGAGGGTTAGATATTACCAGCGAGTTTGTGCTCCTGTCTATTGTTGCGGTGTGTGCGTTGCACTGGTTTATGTCAAAGTTCAGGCATGTTGATGTGCACTGCCTCACTGCTCTTGTGCAGTCGTATGTTGGCGTTGAAAGGGCTGCTGTTTTTTCCTGGCTGCACCTGTCAAATACTGTGTTGTATCCTTTAAGGCTCCCTACGCCCTCTGTGCCCTTCTTGTCGCACCATGCGCAGTTGTTCTTCTGGTAATCTACGCAGACCCCTGTCCCGAGCTCTGCGTTTCCAACTGTGTTCCATACGCAGTTCCCTGCACCGCAGTTGTTTGTTTCGCATGCATCCCTTGACTTGTAGTCGTAGCAGCTCATCC
Source organism: Candidatus Woesearchaeota archaeon (assembly GCA_016192945.1). Classification (GTDB taxonomy): domain Archaea; phylum Nanobdellota; class Nanobdellia; order Woesearchaeales; family UBA10216; genus JACPTE01. The sequence goes on along the minus strand of JACPTE010000001.1, from coordinate 26,034 downwards.
TTGGAGAGCAGTCATAGCACGTGTTGGCGTTTCCTGCTGATTTGTCAAGGAAGCAGTAATGCCCTGTTTCGCAGCTTGTCCTGCTGCTGAAAAGCCCGAATGGCTTTCCAATGACGCTGCATTCTGTTGTTTCAACGCATCTTCCCGCGCCGTTGCTGTCCACTGTGCATATCCTTCCTGCAGGGCATCTTGTGCTTGCTGACGAAAGCTGGTTGTTGGTGTTGCAGTTCCTTGCAGTCCTGAATTTCCCGCCGAATTCGTCATTGACTTTCTGGCTGAATGCAGTGTCATCTGCAGGGTAGTTCAGGATTGTTATCAGGTAGCTTTTGATTGGCTCCTGCTGGTATGTGAAGTCGCTTATGCAGAAATTGTATGTCCCAAAATTTTTCCAGCACTCAATGTCTCCAGAGTATATTGTTTTTGTTTCAGTGTATGTTTGCCCATTGGCTGTTGTTGTAAGCCTGTATGAGTAGTATTGGTTCCATTTGATGGCGCTGTCCCTGTCTAAGTAGCTTGTTGCGTGCCAGGTTGCGAGTGCTGCAAAGTTGTTGCAGTTGTTTCCCTCGCACCGCTCTATGGTGAAGGTGTCTGCCCCGCAATTGTTGTTCCAGACAAGCTGTATCTGCTTTTCCCCCTTTATGTTTATTGCGTTGAGGCTTAGTGAGCATGTTTGTATTGGCGGTGTTGTTGCGCATGCTGTCTGGCAGTCTGTTGGCTGGCCGTTAGCAAATGGGTGGAATGTCTGCCTGCATAATGCCCTGGCCCTCACCCTTGACTCGGGGCAGCAGCATCCCTGGGTGCATTGGTCAAGGGTGTTGCAGTTTGTTTGTGCCCTGAAGAAGTTTTGGAGGCATGCTTGCTGGTTCTGGACTTCTGCTGAGTAGTATGTTGGGAATGACGCTTCTGGTTGTGGGCAGCAGTCTTGTATGGAGTCAACCTGTACTGTGCTGCTGCACGCCACAATGGGCGCGTTGGGGTTGTAGCAGCATCCGCTCTCTGCAATGGCTTTTTCAGAGAGCAGGGATGGGACTATTGCTGCAGCTAAAAGCAGAAACACAGTTAGCATTATCTGTTTTTTTCCAAGGTTCATTTTTAGCCGGCCTGCCTTGTGTTTTCTATTGCGAATGTGAATCTTGCCCCTGATTTTTCTAGTGTCAGTATGATTCCTGTTACTCTGCTGCCTTGCCTGACTTCTTCATGGGCTGCTGACACGCCGTTTATGTTTCCAGGTATGTTTGGGTTTTCTGCATCAAAACTGCCGAGTTTTTGCCTTATTGATATTTCGCCCGCAATAATCTCTGCTGCATGGTGAACCTCCCCTATTGGAGTTGCTTTTGATGCTGAGAAGTCGCTTATCTTGTAGTTTGAGCCTGTTGACAGCTCTGTTATCTCTACAGGCATTTTCATGTGCGTGAAAATCTCCTTGTCTGTTATTGTGACGTTTGTTTCAGGGCCTGATGCCGCAATGACCGTATATTGCCTCTGGAAGCTTCCGAAGTCAATGCAGTTGTTCATTATTGCCCTGTTTATGTATTGCTCTGTTTGCCTTTCAATATCCTGCCTTGATTGCAGGGAGTATCCTCTTTCCCCTACAGCGAACGGGATTTTCAGCATGCCTCGTGTGACATACAGCTTTCCTTCGTAGCTGGTGGAGTAGTAATCGCTGGTTGGGCCGTTCTGGCTTGCGAATATGTATCCTGACTGTGTGCTTGCCTTGTCCATCCCCTGCTCTGCCGCTCTCTTTACGCACTCGCTCACATATCTTGTTACTGGTGAAGAGTCTGAGTATAATGCTTCCTTTCTTGTCTGCACGCTGCTTCCAAGGTAAAGCAGGAGCCCTGCTATCATGAACATGACAAGCCCTGCTATTATGAATATGGTTACCTGGGATTTCCTGGATGCCATCATGGTTGTTGTGTTTATGTTGTTGTTCTGGCTGGATTAATCCTGAGTTTTGATGTCAGGTCCTGCCAGGCGTCAAATACCCTGCTTGACTCGTCCTTTCTCCTGGCTGCGCTGATTTCGTATTCTCCTGAATTCAAATTGCATTCGCCCTCGTTAAGGTAGCTTGCAGAGGAGCATATGTCTGTGCTGAAGCCCGTGTATTTTGCATAGAGGTACTCATAGTTCACTAAATCGCTGGCGCATCCAGAGCCTACATCGCCTATAACGCCCTTATGCCCTTTGCTGGCCCAGTATAGCTTGTCAACTGTTTTTGTTTCAGGAACTGGCAGGCTTATCTCCTGTCCCTTTGGCATGGCGTTTGCCCTTTGCACTATTGATGTCCAGTCTCCAGCCCTCAGGTTTATGTCTTCGCTGCTGTATAGGAATACTCTTGAGTTTTTGTTGTACCATAGTTTCTTGGAGTTTGTGTTGCACTGCTTTATCTGCCCGTCTGTGGCTGCCATTGCGTAGCTGCAGTCTCCGCTGAAAGTCAGCATGTCTCCAAATGTTGTGCTGCCTGGCTCTATGTTGAGCGAGCCTCCCAGGATGACTTTTCCAGGGGCGTATTCCATTACGCACACATCATTGGAACATGGAGTGTTTGGTGTCCCCCCCAGGTGGCAGGTTCCCTTGAAGTAGTCCTCTGCTATTTTCTGGAGTATGGGGTAGTTGTACCTGTTCAGTGCCTCCTGGTAGGTTCCGCAGTATATTGAGCTGTCAGTGAAGCCCTCCTGCGCTGAATAGTCCCTGAGGAGGATTGCAAGTATGTTTGACCTGTCTGTCCATTCCCCGTTGTAGCATAGTCTTCTTCCTGAGGAATATCCGCTTGCTATGCACGCATTTGTTGCAGGCTCATAGCACTTGTTGGCTGGGCAGCATCCTGTGTTGCAGCCGTCGTAGCTTTGCTTGACATTCTCGTTAGGGTCGTCCCCGCAGCATGCGTCTCTTATCCACCTGTTGCCTGCGTTTGGCTGTGGCGGGGCTGTGCACGTTATTGTTTTAGGGCTGTTTACAAGTCTCGTGTTTCCTGCAGGCATCCTGTTCCCGTTTTGGTCTATGTTTATTCCGTATGCCTCTATTGCGTGGGTTCCTGTCCTCAGGTTGCTGGGTATTGTGAATGTGTATCCGTGTGCGTTGCTTGTTCCCCCGCACGCTGCCTTTACTGCATCGATGCTTGGCAGGTTTGCAGGAGTGCTTCCTATTATCTGCCTTGTTGTCCCTGTTGGTGACTGGATGACCTCCCAGAAGTCTACCTGTATTTGCTGGTCTGGTCTGTCCTGGTCGCAACTCCATCCTGTTATGGTGTTGCAATTAGCTGTCTCCATGTAGCCGATTGTATCGTGTGAGGTGCATGTTATTGTTTTTGGGCTGTTTGTAAGTTCAGGATGGCCTCCTGCATCATACCTGTTGCCTGGCTGTGCTGAGTTGGGGTTTATGTTTATTCCCATAGCCCTTATGGCGTGGCTGTTTCCGTCTTTCAGGAGTGTTGTCCTGTCGCTCAGGTATGTAGGCACGTCAAATGAGAATCCGTGTGCGTTGCTTCTTCCTCCGCACGCTGCCTTTACTGCATCGATGCTTGGCAGGTTTGCCTGAGCAGAGCCTGCAATTCCCTGGTCTGTCCAGAAGTCTACCTGTATCTGCTGGTCTGGCAGGTCCTGGTCGCATGCCCATCCTGTTATGGTGTTGCAGTCAGCTGTTTCCACATTTCCCTTTGGCATCTGGTCAGGGATTGGGGAGCCAGAAGGTGCGAGTGTTGCTGACACTGCTGCTGTCCCTCCTGAATCTGCTGTTGCTGTCCTTGTTTGTGTGTAGTATCCTGCCTTTATTATGCTCAGCGTGTATGTTCCCGGGACAAGGTCGGTTATTGTTGTGGGCGTAGTTCCCTTCAGGCTGCCCCCTATGTAGACATTGGCGCCTTGCGGGGCCGTATCTACTTGTATGCTTCCTGGAGGGACCAGCGGGGTTAGGGTTGCTGCCACTTCCTGCAGCCCAGAGCCTTCTGTCACGGTTATTGTTGTTGTGTAATCGTTATATCCTGATTTTGAGAATTTTATTGTGTGTGTTCCTGCAGGAATGTCAAGCATTAGCGGAAGTGTGGTTGAGTCTCCAGGGTCGTTTGTGCTGCCCACTGAAGTCGCGTCAACATATACGTTGGCTGCTCCGGGAATTGAGCTGAAGTGGACCCTGACTGTTGCTGTCGTGGTTGATACCACTGCCCCTGTTATTCCCTGCGCTGATGCTGTGCCTGCGCTGCCTTGTGGTGGTGCGCTTTCAATGCCTGTGAACGGAACCAGTGTCCATTGGTCGCCGCACACTGGGTTTCCTGCTTGGAAGTTGACTCCGTTAACTGCAGCGGGGTCTGATGGGCATTTTCTCCACCAGCCCCTTTGCCCGTCAGCATGGGTGAGGCTTTGCACAACGTATTTTTTGTTGTCTGTTGAGGATGTGTATGTGTATGAATGCAGTCCCACAAATTTCGGGTCTGTTGGGTTTGCCTTTTCCTGGCCAAGGTCCACGTATCTGTACTGGGTGCATGTGGTGAAGTCAACTCCGTACTGCTTGGCAGGGTCCATCCTGCACACCTCGTTCCAGCTTCTTCTTCCGTCTTTGTGGATTAGCGAACGCACGTATCTTGGCACATTACCTGAATCTGTGAATGTCATAATGTCGCAGTCAGCAAATGCCCTGTCTGCCTTGGCAACATTCGGGATTGGCTCATTTGAGAGGTCGTAAGGGCCCCACTGGCTGCATGTGGTGAAGTCAACTCCATATTTGGCGTTTTGTGCTCCAGGGTTCACTTCGCATTTTCGTGACCATGCCCTTTTCCCATCTGAGTGGATGATTGTCTGGGCAAAGTAGAGCTTGTTGTCAGTTCCAGTGTACATGAATGAGCATGCGCCCGCAAATGCAGGGTCTGGTATGTTCGGGGCTGCGTTCACGTTTGTCAGGTCAACTGCCTCCCACTGTGTCCTTGCACCCCAGTCAATCCCGTTTGCAGATGCAGGCTCATATGGGGCTTTTCTATCCCAGCTTGTTGTTCCTGCATTGTTTATCATCATCTGCACAAGGTAAGTTTTTCCGTCAGTTCCTGTAAAAGAGTATGCATCCGAGCCCAGGACTCCCGGAGCTTGCGTGTAGCCTGCCTCGCATGATTGCCTGCAGGTGTCAGGGTCTACTCCGTCATATGGCTGCCCGTTGCAGTTCCTGTCTACTCCGTCGCACCTTTCCTGGGCGCCGGGATGTATGTCTGCTCCGCCTGTTGTGGGGTCGTCATTGCAGTCTTCGCACCTATTGTCAGTTCCTGTCCCAGGCTGGCATCCTATTGCAGAACAGCATTGCGTGGTTTTTGTCCCGCACGTTGAGAACCCGTCCCCATCGTTATCAAATCCCTCGTCAACCAGCCCGTTGCAGTTGTTGTCCACCCCGTCGCATATCTCAGGGCTTGGAGTGCATATGGGCTTCAGATAGAACCAAAGGTGGTTTGTCCAGTCTCCTGGCTGGACATTTATCTGCGCTGAGCAGCCTGTGCCTGTTCCCCCTGCCTGGTCCTGGCCATTGATATGATAAGTTAATGCCCACCTGTCGCAATCAAGCCCTTGTGGCGGTGTTAATGTTATTGTTTTTGTTCCTGTTGAAGTTGAAACCGCGTAGTATGCGTTTGGGTTGCAGCCCCATGTGCTTTCTGTTGCGCCCTCGTTTATCTTTATGGTATCCGAGTTTATGTTGTTCGGGCAGTTTGTTCCTGTTTTTTGGTATATCTTGTTGTCCGGGCTCACTATGTCTCCCACTACTCTTGCTGCCTGGCCGCCCCCACCTGAGCTGCTTCCCCCTCCAGGCGCATTACCGCAGTCTTGCATTCCCTGCCACGTACAGGGGCATCCTCCCCCGCATGCTCCTGAGGTCACTTCCCCGCATGATGTGCATTCATAAGTGCATGCTTTTTGGGCAGCTCCCCTGGCGCAGGCAGCGTCATCGCACCCTACAGTCCTATCACTGGTGCATCCGATGTAAGCATTTGTTGCTGGCAGGACTGCAATAAGAAGGATGCCTGTTATTATGCTTAAGCACAAGATTCCGGATTTATCCATTTTCATGTTACGCTTATCGTTTTTGCCACTAATTTCCCGTTTTCTTCTTTGTATTCTATGAGGGTGTATTTTCCTATCAGGTTATAATTTCCCTGTTCTATCTCCTGCAGCATGATTGGCTTTTGGGCTGAATTAATTGTTGTAAAAATGTAGGTGTACTTATCAGACGTAAAATCCTGGCTTATGGCTTGGTTTTTTATCCTGATTGACAGCGCTCCTGAGTTGACTTCAGCTTTTTCTATATAGCCCTTGATGTATTTTCTTTGGTTAATGGGAATGGTTTTTCCATCCCCTGCAGCCGATATTTCACTTAAGCTCTCGCTGGGGTTTTTTTCTTGTAGAGCTGGTGAAGGCTCATTTTTCCCCTTCAGCAATACAAAATACCCTCCAATAAGGATGGAAATGGCAATTATTGTGAGAAATCCTATTACAATAACTTTTTTTCCCATTCGTTTTATCCTTTTTTTTGACTATTTAAATATTGCGCATTGTGTTTGCTGCCTTTTTTGGAGCAATATTCCTATATTCTGCACAATATTAATATAGTGAGCCGGATAAGCCTGACCTCATGGCTGATTGTTTTTACTGCAGGCAGGCGGCTGTAATCATTGCAGGGCGTGCTTTGTGCAGGAAGCACTTCATAAGGCACTTTGAGGAAAAGGTTAAGCGAACTATCAGGCGGTTTGGGCTTTTTGGCAGAACTGATAAGCTCGCTGTTGCCTCAAGCGGCGGCAAGGACAGCACCACTATCCTTTATATTCTTAAAAAGCTGGGGTATGATGTTGAGGCCCTCGCAATAAATGAGGGGATTCATGGATACAGGGATGGGACTATTGAAGATCTGAAGAGGTTTTGCACAGCTAATGGCATACGCCTGAACATTGTCTCTTACAGGGATTATTTTGGGTTTACACTTGACGAATTATTGGCTAAGAAGGCTTTCCAGCCGTGTATGGCCTGCGGAATATTAAGAAGGTATCTGCTGAACAGGGCTTCAAGGGATTATGACTATCTGGTAACAGGGCACAACCTTGATGATGAGGCGCAGACAATAACAATGAACATGATAAAGTCCAACACTCACCTGCTGGCAAGGCTTGGGCCTAAGACAGGGCAGATAAGCAGCAGGATGTTCACCCCGCGGGTAAAGCCATTATACCTATGCTCTGAAAAGGAAGTCGCAACATATGCTTTTTTGCAGGGGTTTGAAATAAAATTCACAGAGTGCCCGAATGCTGCAGGGTCTTTCAGGGCTTCAGTAAGGGACATGCTAAACGGGCTGGAAGCAATGCATCCGGGCTCTAAACTGGGAATAGTGCATTCTTTCTTGAAGATGATGCCCGTCCTGAAGTGCTTGCCTGTTGGGAAGGAATTAAGCTGCTGCAGAGAGTGTGGAGAGCCCGCGGGCAGGGAGTTGTGCAGTGCGTGTGCAATTGTCAGCTCCAAATTAGAAAATTTTAAATATAACTTATAAGTTATATCAATATAATGACTACCACGATAGCTGTCAAATCAGAAACAATGGACCTCCTCAGGCACATCAAGGATGAGCTGAAGGCAGAAACATTTGATGAAACAATAATGAAGCTCGTCTTGAACATGAAAAAACCCAGAAAATCAATGTTTGGCTCGCTGAAAGGCTTTAAAAAAGAATTCCTGAGGGAAGAGATTGACCGTTTTAGTTGACAGCTGGGCGTGGATTGAATACTTTAAGGGCAGTCCGAACGGCGAAAAGGCAAAAAAATTCATTGACAGCGATGAGGAAATAATTGTCAGCTCAATAAATATAGCAGAAATATACAATTTCCTCCTGAATGCTCTTCCTGATGAAGCAGACAATAAGATTGATTTTGTAATCCACTCTTCCTTTGTTGTTCCTTTAAGCGCGCAAACAGCATTGCTTGCAGGAAAAAACAAGCATCTTAAGAAGCTCGGGATGGCAGACGCAATAGTTCTTGCAACTGCCAGGCTTCATAATGCAAAAATATTGACAGGTGATGCTGATTTTAGGAAGGAGGATAACATCATCTTTATTGGAGAAAACTGAAAAAATGTTCATAGACATAGTTGCTCCGAAAGGAAATGAGAGGGAAATGATAGACATGGCTGAAAGGCTGGGCATCAGGGGTTTGGCGCTCTTTTATGAGAGCCCCCTTGAAAGCCATAACAGGGTTGAGGAGCTGAAGCAGCAAACTCAGGTAAGGCTTTATACAGCAAGCTTAAAGAGCGCGGATATAACTGTCTCTGACATCAGCAGGGGGAATAACAAGGCGAAAATAATAATTGGGCTGGCACAGCCGCTGAGGCACTCATTCTACAAGGAGCTTGCGGATAGGGGCGTTGCAGTCTGCTTCCCCCTTTCAGGCATGCTTTCCTCACGCCACAGGCAGGATGTTGTTGAAAACGCCATGAGGAACATAAGGCTGTGCCGCGAGCACAAGGTCATGGTTGTTGCGGCTTCATTTGCCTCAGAGCCTTACTTGATGAGGGCTGAGAACGACATAAGGCAGCTTTTCCTGTCGCTTGGGATGGGCACAATGCAGGCGAAGGATGCTGTTACAGCTGTTTATGGATTTGTCCGCAAGGCATAGCTGTTTTATTGTCAAATTGTCAATTATTACAGGCCAGATTAATTTTTCTCTTAGCACCATTCCCTAAACAAGCTGAGTGCACGAGTCAGAAAATGATGAAAGTTGCGGCCTGCCTGAATAAATGCCGTACGAGCAGGCACTTGACCTGACGGTATAATCTTTTTTAAAGAAGTTGCCTTCGTTTTCCCATTTATCTGGTGTAGAAGCAAGGAACCAGCATACAGGGCCTACCCAATCCTTCCATTCTGTTGAAGCCCTTTCATAGCCGCTCTTTAGCTCTGCTGCCTGACGGTTTTCCTCATCTTTTACTGCATTTTTGTCACTCATATCCCTCCTATACTGAAAGTACGAGTTGAGATATGTGCTATACTCCATTATTGCTATTTTCTTTGGGCTGTCAAGGTTTGATGCAACTATTTTCTTAGCAAAGTAGTCATGCAAAAGCCGTACCCTGTCAAAAGCCCAGCAGTTGCCACCTGCATTAGTTGGCTTTCCATACTGGTCTTTTTGGCCGTTGATCATCCAGCTTACTTCAATGCTATTGTCAAAGGGGTTTGTAAGCTTCGGTGTACTGCCGTCGCACTTCATAGAGGCTGTAGTTTCAGGGAATGGGTGTGAATTAACGCCTATTAAATCATAGTAGTTTCCTATATCCTTGTCAGCCTTATACATTCCGTCTATGAATTCAAACTCATCAGAAGATACCAGGCCATTATTTTCTTTAAAGCTGTCTGTTGTAGTAGGCGCCAATCCGCCCATGATAACTTGGGTGTCTGGATTTGCCTTTTTGATAGCGGTATATGCTGACTTAAGCATCTGGTTATACTCGGAGGGGTTCACTCCCTTGTTGGACCATTCTATTGCAAGGTTTGGCTCATTCCATATCTGCACATATTCTGGCTTGTACCTTTCAACAAATTTTCCAATGAACTCAGAAAACTTGCCAATCTTGTCCATATCAGGCCTTGTTGATATTTCACAGCCAAAACCGCAATAATCAGATTTATATCCTGTATTTACCCCTTTCTCTGTCCTTGCCCACTCAGGAGCTAATGAAATGCGTGCGATTACCTTAAGGTTTTTCGTCCTAATCTTTTCAAACCACCTGTCAAAAGTTTTCCAGTCGTATTCCTCAGGACCGTTAGGCTGAGCTGATTTCCATGGGAAGATTTGCTTAATGTATGACGCGCCAGTATCCCTTGCCAATTGAAGCTGCTTATCCTCTGATGTTAGGTCTGAGAATTCTGTGTGGATGCACAAATTACTTTGTTTTGGCTCAACCTGGCTGCACGGAGCAGTGTAAAGCCTGTCATGACAGCAATAAAACCTTTTATTGTTGACATCTGTGGTTCCTTTGTCAGGAATATAAAGTCCCTGCCCCCCTGACAAAGGTTCACCGCCGCATTTTTCCCACTGCTCATAGCCGTCATTGCTGGCACAAATGTAGTCGCTACCTTTAACATCTATAATTGTTCCCTGGACTGATGTTTTCCCAGCATCCCTTGGTTGCCTCTCTGTTTTCCCGTCAGTGTCGCACTCAATGAACTGGTAATATCCTTTGTTGGCAGTGCACAGCAGGTCATAGCCTTCCCTGCCGTTTATGTTGTCCACAATGCCAAGGCTGTCCTTAGTGCAATATCTTTCCAAGCCTCTTCCTTCGTATACTTTTTCATAATTGCCTTCACTTACGATTATTCCCTCTGATTTTTCTTTTACATCAACCACTATGGAATCCTGTGTGCCGCACCTTATCCAGTCGCTTGGAATCCCGAATGGGTTTCCACTGCATTTTATTAATGAGGTAAACCCGTTTACAACAGCAATGTACTTGCCTGATTTTGCCGGTTTCCATTCAGCATTGAATGTTGTTGGATCGGGAGCGTCTATGTATTTTCTTTGCAAGAGGCACCAAGGCCCTGATTTTTCTCCATTGCATCCTTCAGGAAGCTTTTGGTCGGCTGTGGTTGCCCATATCTCTGCCATCGCGTACAAAGACCCTTTTGATAATGTATTCTCTTTAGGTATGTTGTTGACTGACGCTGAGAAGGTTAACATTTCCCCTTGGTTTGCTGTGGCAGGCCCTGATACAAAAACGGAAAACTTGTTGCCTGTTTTTTCGCTTATTTTTATGCTTATACTTCCCTTAGCACACTCAAGCCAGTCTTTCGGAAGCGGTCTATTCGGATTTCCTGTGCATTTTTTCCCGTCATTTTGATAGGCATTGACTGCAGCAATATATTGGCCTGGTTGCTGGGGTGTCCATTGCCCTGCGATTTTTCCTGTGTTACCTGACAGACGGGCTTCACTTATAAGGCACCATTCGCCGATAATTTTTCCATTGCACTTGTATGGGTAAGGGCTTCTGTAATCTGATGTTGCAATCCAGATATCTGCATTTTGCAGGCTGTTTCCTGCTAAATTTGCCTCTAATTGGATAACATCCCCTACACTGGATGAATTAGGGCCCATTAGAGTTGCATCCATAACCCGGTTCCCTTCACCTGAAGTCTGTTGGCTCTTGGTTCCCTGCTGCAGATTGCAGAATAAGTTTTTGGAATATTTTCCTCCGCTGGAGTATTCTGTAACAGTGGTAAGGCCTGAGTCTCGATTATAGTTTGTAAGAATATTGAGCTCCTCACCAATTGATGGGTCTGCGAAGCCCACTGGCCTTCCGTTCACTACACCATTGCATGAAGGGTATGCTGGGTTGTAGTTCACGTCATTATTGGGCCCATATTTGCAGAGTAAGTTGATTCTGTCTTGAACAGAGCATGCCTGCTGAGATGTCTGAGCACTTTCCTGGCAAGGTTTTCTGCTTGGCTTGTCCTCGCAGCAGTATGACTGGCTTCCCGGAGAGACTGCCTTTTCCAGCTCATTGTCGCTTAATTCCCTGTAGTCCCTGTTTGTAATCAGGCTTCTATATGCCTGGTCGTCATATACTGGCCCCAGATTTATCTGCCCGCATGTGCAGCTTCTTGCTATCTTTCCGCTTCCGCATTTCGGAAGCATGCCTGTTCCAAAGAGGCTGAAAGTTCCCTGTGCAGAGTTGCATCCATTCTTTTCGGACTTTATTGTAAGAATATTCTCCTGACCTGACTTTTTCAGCAGGCCTGCTGATAGCACTGCATATGAATCTTCTTTTTTTTGCAATGCTTGCCCATTGAAAAGCACTTCTCCGCATTGTCCGTCGCAGTTTAGCTTTATGTATATGGGCTCTTTATCCCTTACGCAGGTGCTGTCTCCGTCCTTTATGAAGCTGAAGCTGAAAGACTGCTCGCCGCTGTTTGATGCGCAGTTATCAATGAAACCAAATTGTATCTCCTGCGGATTTGATTTTCCGCAGCCAGCCACTATTGCAAATTTTGTGAAATGGTTGATTCTTGCAGAAACACTTTTGGATTGAGCGTCTACATAGCTTTCCAGTCCCACCCATCGCTTGCTTTCCAGGTCATAGTACGCTATTGCGAGCGAGTTTTCATCTGTTCCTTCAGGCAGTTCTGCATTGCTGTAGCTTATCTTTATCACAGCAGGCTTGTCAAATAACGCTCCATCAGGCTCCCCCTCATATACAGTAGAGCCTATAACTTGCGTGTTGCCCAGGTTTTCAAAGTTCCTTTCAGTCATCTTTATTCCTATGCTGTCCACAACATGGCCATCCTTGATTGCAGCAGTTTTTTCAATCAATATGAGCTCTGCCTTCCTGTTGCCTGAAACTATGTCTACACCTTTTTCTATACCATCACTGCCCTGCACCAGCTTTGATTCAGAGTTCATCTTTATTTGGGAACTGAACTCGCTTATGCTTGCCTTCAATTTTCCGTCGCTTATCGTAAGTGGATATGTTGCGTGTGCAACAAGAACATTGTCTGTTAGGATTACTTCCACCTTTGCATTCCCTTCAGATATGTCAATTCCTTTTCCTGTTAATCGAGTGAAATCATTGCATTCCCTGAGCCTTGCCTCTATGTACGCCTCCTGAAGCCTTTTGTTCTCCTGCCTAAATGGGTAACTTTCTGATGCCTCAAACAGACTTTTGTCAAGGCAGCTGTTCACATAGCTTCTTGTAGCTGCAACATAGCTGTCAAAGGCCGCGGCATTCGCTCTGCTCTGGTTGGTATCCTTTGGCTTGAGTACCATTAGCAGGCCTACAAAGAGGAAGAGTATGGCTATGCCTGCTATTATGAACAGTGTTATTTGCCCTCTTTTTGCCATTTTCATTTTGACTTTATGCATGTTGGCGTTGGGAATCCTGAGCATGTTAAGTCCTTGAAGCAGTCAGCATCCCCCAGCAGGTATGAGCAGCGCTGTCCCTGGCTGGTTCTCTTTTTGCAGTGGCCTGCTGTGTTTGCAGGCTCCCATGGCCGGTCTCTTGTGCATACAAAGTTATCTTCATCGCAGCATTGCGGGAATTCCGGACCGCATGCCTGGCTCTCCCTGCTGCACTTCACCAGGCTTGTGTCTTTTGTTGTGCATGTGCCGCTTGGGCTTATCTTTAATGGTCTGTAGCAGTAATTCAGAGTTTCATCTCCGCAGCATACCTCTCCGAGATTGCATGATTCCCCGAACCTTTTGCAGTTGAACTGGGTTTCTGCCAGGCATTTGTTGTCTGCTGTGCACTGGCATTGCTCCTTGCCTGGCTTGCTTATGCACGCATTCCCTCTTTTGTCGCAGTATAATGATACGCCATCCTTGCAGCTTACATAATCTTCCGATTTCCAGAAATTCACGTTCTGGCATTCCTGGTTCATTTCTGGCGCAGCTGCATATTTTACAGCGTAAGTTACAGGGCATTCCGGCTCTGATACAAGGCACCTTCCAGTCTCTTCCACGCACCCTCCCAGTGTAGCGCAGTCTTTTTTGAACCACTTTCCATCTTTGCATGCAAATGAGTTGGCTGATTGGCTGTTTTTGACTGCCTGAAAGTTGCTGTTTTGGTCCCCTCCACAGATGTAAAGGTATGATGCCCTCGTTGCGCCGCAGCTTTCTGAAATTCCGCTCATCAGCTCATACCCTTCAGGCCCTGAGGGCCGAGTTACAGGATTTTCCCTGCATTTCCCCTCGTTTGTGGCTGCGCTTGTAGCTTCGCATCCATTATCGCACTTTTTCTCGCAGGCAGATCCGAGCAGGTTTCCAGTCTGGTCTGTTCTTGTGCTGTCTGCATTGTAAAAGTAAAGCTTGTCCCCGTTGCAGTATTTGCTGCTTGCTTCTGTTGCCTTGCTTGTGGGCCTTCCCCATGCCCCGTTGAATGAGTATCCTGCAGGGCAGGTTCCTGGATTTGGTTGGGATGGCTGCGGGGGTTGCGCTGGCGGCTGTTGGGGCGGCGTGGTTACGGTCTGCTTGCATTTTCCTGTTGTTGTGTCGCACCCGTTGGCGCACTTTACAGCAAGCCAGTTATAGCCCCATATTTCCGAGCTTAAGCAGACCTCTGCATAGTTTGTGTCCCTGCTGCTGCATCTTGGGCTCTTGCTTGTGTCTTCTCTTGTTTTGCAGTCGTCAGGTGTCTTGCATTTTCCTGTTGTTGTGTCGCACCCGTTGCTGCATATTGCTGATATCTTGCTGTATGCTGCTGGCTGGCTGGGATCTGGTGTTGTTTCCAGGCAGTATTCCAGCGTGTTGCTGTCCTTGCATGCTGCCTTTCCCACATTGTTTGCATTACAGTTGTCAAGGTCTATTGTGCCTGTCTGGGTTCCTGTTCCTGGCTGTCCTGTGCCTGGAGGCTGTTTTCCGGGCTGTGCTGGTGGCTGCTGCCCTGGCTGGCTCGGCGTAGTTGGTGTAGTTGGAGTTCCTGGTGATGCTCCCCCGCCTGTTGCGCCTGATGTTATTCCGCATCCCATTGCCAGGAATGTGGGCTTGCTTCCCCCTGTTCCTTTGCATTTCTGCTCGTTCTTTGCCTGCCTTTTTCCATCCTTGAATTCCCAGCCGGTGTATGCCCAGAAATAGCTTTCCTTTTTTTTGCATACGACTATTTCGCAGCCTTCCTTTCCCTTTTCTGTTGACAGGTCGGGGTATAGCTCTGCTTCCTTGCTGCAGCATCCTGTTAGCTGTTCATCCTTTGCCAGTTCCTTGAATGTTTGGAGGTATCCTGAGATTCTGGATTTTTCCTGCTGCAGCCTTTCCTTGCTGACTATGTTGTTGTTTATGCAGTATTGCTCTTTTCCCTTGGCAACTGCCTCTTTGAGTATTGATTTCTCCTCGCTTGTTAGCTCTTTCTGCTTTTTTGCTGCAATTTCCTTGAATTTGCTGTTTTTTGCTACCTTGTCGGCATCGTATATTATGTTCGCATTTTTACTGCCGCAGGCACAGCCCTGTATCAGGTAGTCTTCCTCTCCTGAGCTTTCAGGGCACTTTTCAAACATCCCTTTCCCGCTCAGTGTCAGCATTGCCTCTGCTGATGAGCACGCCTCGTACAGGTTTTTTACTGTGAAGCTCAGTGTGTTTTTGTCGTTTGCCTTGAGTGCGGATGCGGTGAATGTTATGTTGTATGTGTTTCCCTCTTTTTTTATCTGGTCTGGCTTTGCCTCTTCTGTGTTCAGCTTGAAGTCTGTGCATTCATCGTCGCACTTAACTATTACGCTGGCCTTTGATGCGCAGCTCCCTCCATTGGGCATAAGGCTGAATTCAATCTGGGCTGCTGATTTCTTGCTTCCTGCGTCCTTTACCTGCCTGTAGCCGTATGTTCCTGCCGGGATGCCATCCTTTGAAGCATCCCAGCTGTTCCTGCATTCTCCAATTGAGAGGTCTTTGAACTCGCTGTATATCTTGACTTCCTGCCCCGGGGGGGCGTATATCGGGCCTGAGTCAGGCCCCTGCCCTTGTGCAGCCCCTTTTCCTACATCTTCAGGCTTTCTTATGAACTCGCTGCTGGCTGGGCTCTTCCTGATTATCCACTGCGGGCATTCTGCTCCTGCCCCTGCCCCTTCAGCATAGCATGGCGCCTTGTACAGGAATCCCAGGTCTATTGCCTGCTCATTGTCTGTTCCTGTGCACCCGTATACTATTGCGAATTTTGTGAAGTGTGTTATTGTTGCTGTCACTGTTTTGCTGCTTGTGTCAACCCTGCTGTCAAGCACTGTCCAGATGCCTTTTTCCTCGTCATAATAGGCTATTGCAAGGCTTTCTTCAGGCACTCCAGGCAGCTTGCCAGGGTCGTATTTTATCGTAAGCTCTATGCCTGGCTCAAATTTGGCTCCTTCAGGCAAGCCCTCGTATGCCACTCCAGTATAAACAACAGGGTTGTCAAGGCTGTTGAAGTTCTTGTCAATTATTCTCATTGATAGCCCGTCTATTTGCTGCCCGTCTTTTGTTATTAGCGCTGTCTGGGGTATGGTGATTTGTGCTCTTCCGTCGTCTGTTGTAAGCGTTCTTCTGCTTGATGTGAGTGTTGTGTCCTGCCTGAGCTGCAGTGTTGAGTCCCTCTTTATGTATTCGTTGAATTTCCCCATGCTTATTTCTGCATCCCCTTTTCTGACAGTGATTGGGTAGTTTACAGACACCATCAGCACTTGGCCTGTAAGAATCACCTCTGCTTTTGGCTCTCCTGCCTTTACAGTGAGCCCTTGCTTTTCAAATTCAGAGAAGTCTGAGCACTGCCTTAGCTGCTCCTGGATGTAAGCCTCCTGCACCTGCCTGAGCTGCTCTTTTAGCCCGAATTCCTTTGCTTCTGAGAGTTTCTGCTGAAGGCACGTCTTTACGTATTGCTGTACATCCAGCCCGCTTTGCTCAAGGGAGGCCTGATTTAGGGCGCTTACAGGCTTCTTTGGCTGGGTTGCGAGGATGAATATGCCTGCGAGGACTATGATAAGCAGCCCGATGGCAATGAATATTGTTACCTGCCCTCTTTTGTGCATATTATATCCTTTGAGAAGACTTTATTTAAATATTTCGTGTTTTATTTGTCGGGTTAATCCTGTGTTTTGCCATTTGCCTGATGGCTATTTTCATCCATGGCGAGTAGTCTGGCTTTTCGCAGTCATCTTTCAGCTCAGAATAGCCAATGTGCCTGCATTCAGAAATCTCTTTCTGATTCGGCTTGATTTTTCCGCTGTAAACAGCTGCAAGAACGTGGCATATCTCGTTCTCTGAGCCTTTGTCCATGTACGGAATCTTATAGCGGAACTTGAGCAGGAACTCTGCTTTTTGTATCCTGATTCCAAGCTCATCATGAGCCCTCCTCAATGCAGCCTGCTCTACGCTTTTCCCTTCTCTTATGTGGCTTGCTATTGACGCCTCCCAGTATCCTGGCCACAGCCTTTTCTTTCTGCTTCTTCTTGTAAGGAGAACATCCCCTTTTCCATTGAAGAGCATTAATACAAATGCCCTGTGCAGGATGCCTTCCCCATCATGGCACTTTTCCTTTTCCTCAAGCCCTGTCAGTTCGTCTTTCCAGTTTACTGTCTGTATTTTTCCAGGCATGGTCGTGTTCCTTTTTTGGATTATTTGGCAAACTATATAAAACCGCCGTAATATCAGGGCATTATGCAGTTGAAGATTGGCATTGAGGTTCATGGCTACATCTTTGTTGATGCAAAGCTGTTCTGCAATTGCAGGATTGATGCTGAGGCATCTCCTAATACGACCATATGCCCTGTCTGCACTTCCCAGCCCGGAAGCAAGCCAATGCTTCCCAACAAGGATGCCCTTGACAGGATTATTGCCATAGCCCAGTTTCTTGGATGCTCCCTTAACAGCAGGCTTCTTTTTCAGAGAAAGCATTATTCCTGGCCTGATTTGCCTTCAGGCTACCAGAGGACTATCTCCGGGACATATTCAAGCCCTGTGGGGGTTAATGGGAATTTTCTTGGCATAGGGATTGAGGAGGTTCATCTGGAGGAAGACCCTGCAAGGTGGGACCCTGAGACTGGCTTTGTTGACTACAACAGGTCTGGTTACCCCCTGGTTGAGATTGTGACCAAGCCTGACTTCACATCTGCCGAGCAGGTAAGGGAGTGGCTTAAGCGCTTAATCACTACATTAGGATACATCCGGGCTGTTAATCCTGATTCAGGCATTAAGTGCGACGTGAACATTTCCATAAGCCCTGATTTCAGCAGGGTTGAGGTTAAGAATGTAAACTCGCTGAAGAGCATAGTCTCAGCAATTAACTACGAGGCAAAAAGGCAGGAGAAGCTTGTCAGCTCTGGCAGGAGGGTTGAGCTTGAGACAAGGGCATGGGTTGAGCAGCTTCAGGAAACGGTTTTTATGCGCAAGAAGGAGCTTGCCATGGATTACATGTTCATTCCTGAGCCAGACCTTCCGGCAATCCACGTAAGTGAGCGCTATGCTGCATCCATCAGGAAGGCTCTCCCTGAGAAGCCCCATGAGAAGATGGAGCGGTATATTGGCAAGCTGAGGATTGACAGGGCAGATGCAGAGATTCTTTCATCAGAGATTCTGCTTGCTGATTTGTTTGAGAGGGTTGCTGCGAAAGTCAACCCGGTTCTTGCAGCCCGCTGGCTAAGGCGGGAGCTGTTGAGGGTTTTGAACTATAACAAAAAGGAGCTGCAGGATCTGGAGTTTGACGAGTCCCATATAATCCAGCTCCTGAGGCTTGTTGAGCAGGGGAGGATTACTGATGAGGTTGGCAAGAAGATTCTTGAGAAGCTGGCTGATAAGCCCTTTGATGTTGAGGCATATGTCAAGGATGAGGGACTCCTTGTTTTGAGTGATGTTTCAGAGCTTGAAAGGCTGTGCGATGAGGCTGTAAATTCCAACAGGAAGGCTGTAAGCGATTACATGAAAGGCGAAGAGAAAGCCCTTAATTTCATTGTTGGCCAGGTGATTGCAAGGACAAAGGGCCGTGCAGACCCCAGGAAAGTCAGGGAAATAATTCTCAGTAGAGTGGCTCTGCATAAGTGATGTCTGGATAAATCCGACTAAATGCCCTTTCTTTTCGTTTTATCCCCCTTTTATCGGAGATTTTCCTATAATTTTGATTTGTTTTCATTTTTTTTAATTGTTCTTTCGGGAATTTCCTGCTTACACATTTTAATTCGTAAGGGCATGTTTCCTGAATGTTCAGTTTCGGCAGGGTTAGCAGCCAGCTTATGCTTAAAAGGCAGAATCTCATTCACTCAGCTTTAAAGAAGGGCGTCAGCCAAGGCAGCCTGGAGCTTATAGTGCGGGCAGAGGGAATGAAAAAGGGCAGGCTGGCTGAAAGGCTTGGCAGGTTGGGAAGAGTCAGCCATGTTTACGAGTTTATCCCTTACATAAGTTTTGAATGCGACAGGGCTGATGCTGTAGGGCTGGTTAAGAATTCAATGGCTTATGCTGAGTTCACCAGTCTTATCAGCTCAGTTGAGGCATCTGCACGCTTTTCAATCCCTGCTCCTGTGAAATCATCAGGGTTGAACAGGAAGGGCGATTTATGGAACCTCATCAACATAGGAGCTTACGAGGCCAGGAAATATTCTGTTGGAGAAGGCGTAAGGATTGGCATAATAGACACAGGCATTGAGTATGGCCATCCAGAGGTTAGCTCCAACTTTGAGGATTTGAAGGGCTATGATTTTGTAGGCAACAATGACAATCCATTGGACAGGAATGGTCACGGCACCCATGTTGCAGGAATCAGCTGCGGGCAGAATTATGGCGTTGCTGTTGGCAGCACGCTGTATTCAATCAGGGTTCTTGATGAAAATGGCTCTGGCATGGAAAGCAATGTTATTGCAGGCGTTGAGTGGGCTTTGAAAAACGGCATGGATGTAGTCAACATGAGCTTGGGAAGCCCTGTTGCCTCGTCTGCATTCCAGGATATTTGCGATTACTCTTACAATAACGGGTTGGTTATTGTTGCAGCTGCTGGAAACGACGGTGGAGAGTATGCAAGCTATCCTGCTGCATTTGGAGAGCCGGTAATTGCTGTGGCTGCTGTTGACCGCTATAATGGGCACGCATCATTCAGCAATGTTTTCTACACCAATGATGTTTCTGCCCCCGGCGTTGAGATTATATCGTCGTATATTGGCGGGTCGTATGCCACCTTGAGCGGCACTTCCATGGCAGCCCCTCATGTTACAGGCTCAATTGCACTTGCCCTGCCTTTTTTAAGGGGCGGCAGCATTTCAGAGTTAATTGGGCAGTCTGCTGAGGCGCTGGGGGATGCAGACACCTTTGGCTCAGGCCTGGTCAGGGCTGACAGGATGGTTATGGGGCTCTTGTCAGGGAAGCGCGGGCTGGTGGAGATTGTTAAAAGGATTGTGTGGTGATAAGATTGGACTCAGGCTATTTTATCAGGATAGGAAGGGATGAGCCATCAAGCAGGCTTGACTGCCTTGATTCATTGCTTGAAGGTTTATCAGCCAGCAGTGTTAAGAAATTCGGGTTTATCAGGGCTTATTACGCAGTCATGTCAGATGATGCTGCCAATGAGCTGGCTGCAAAGGGCTATTTTCTTGAGCCTGAGCAGGAGTTCAAAGCCTTATATCAAGAATCCTCTGGACATCTTCAATGAGCCTCGCATCAAAGTCAGCCTGCCTCTCGCCCTCATCTTTTTCCTTTCCAAGGGCTTGCATCAGGGATTTTGCTATCTCCATCTCTTTTTCCCTTTCAAAAATCTTTGCCTGTCCAATGTGCTCGTTCATTATGGAGAGTTCCAGCTCCTCAACAGTGCCTGTGTGCACTTTTTTCTCCTCAAAGAACTCGCTTGTAAGCGCGTATGAGTTTTTCAGCACGCAGTGAGCCCCCCTTGAATAGAAAGCGCTTATTATTTCCCTGAAATTGATGTCTGTTGTTTTCCCCCCTTTTATTGTTCCAAAGGCCCTTAGTCCAACTATTGTGTTTGAGAAGTCCTTGTCCTTGGTGATTTTCAGCAGCTCCAGTTCAACATCCTGTGGCGTTTTTCCATTGCAGTCAATGCTGACTGGGAGGAAATCGTATAGCTTTATGGGAATGTGCCTGAGTTTTATGTTGCTGCTCCCTTCATTCACCACAGTTTCAGCGATGTAAAACCCCCCATTATGAAGCTTTTCAAGCTCGTCAAAATTATTCGGGAACAGCGGCCCTGGAAATGCTATGAGCCCGTATTCAGGCTCTTCCCTGCTGAAAACGCCGTGTATGTGCCCTGCTGCATAATAATCAAACCCCTTTGGGAAGCTTGAAAGCGGTATTGCCTCCATCTGCTCAAGGTGCTTTGGCTTATATTCCTCTATTCCTGAATGAAGCATGAATATCTTGAATCCCTTTTCTGCTTCAAGCTCTTTCTTGAGCAGGCTGGAATAGGAGTGCTTTTCAAGCCCTCCCTTTTTCCCAAGAATCCCAACTATTTTAGCCCCTGTTTTCCTGTCAACAGTGAACTCAAACCTCAGCTGCCCATCCTCTTCAAAGCTTCTTGAGACATTTGTGAACAGCCCTGCCTTTTCAAGCACATCAAGCATGGTCTTTCCTGTTGGGCTGTAGTCATGGCTTCCGGCAATCACATATACAGGAATTCCGGTATCCTTTATCTCCTTGAGCTTTGCTACAGCCTCCTTCAGCTTGTCCAGGGCAGGCATTGATGTGTCAAACAAGTCTCCAGAGATTAGTATGAAGTCAACCTTCTCTTCAGCGCATATGTCCATGGCTTTCATGAAGGCGGTTATGCTGGCATCAGCAAGCTTTGGAGTCCTCTGCCAGCTCCCTATATGGCAGTCTGCCATGTGGGCGAATTTCATGAAGATATTAACTCTGCAAGGATATAAAAATTTGATGAAAAATAGTTCACTTAAACTCTTTCCCATCAAACAGATTCTGTTTAATCCACGAATATCTTGCAGGGGATATTTCTGAAAGATATTCAGGATCATAAACATAAAACGCAACAGATTCAGCCATGTCTTCTTTCGGGTTTGCAGATGCATATTCTGAAGGGAATACCGAAGGTTCACATCCTGCAATAAAATCCCTCCCAAAAATCCCCATTAAAGAATCAAAGAAAGGAACATATAGTCCTACTTTCCAGCCTACTGCATCCATGAAACTTTTAAGAATGGGGTTTTCATATTGATTTGAGAAAATTCCATTATACCCGTTTAACTGCACTGTATGGGTAATCTCATGCACCATCTGGCCCTTAAAACCACTTGTAAATTCTTGCTCAGGACTATACGTGCCCTGAAGCAATGCGCCATCATGAATTTCTACTGTTGTCGGGTCCCTGTTGACCACTAATCCTTTCCTGTCTAAAAAAGGAGCCTTTCTTACAATTTTTTTAACAGGCATTTTTTCTAAGAATGATGCTGGCAACTCTTCTAATGCCTGCTTTATCAATTCAAGTTCATATTGCGACCATTTGGCGTCTGTATCAACCACATCTATTCCATATTTCTGTTTTATTTCAATTTTAAACCCTTCAATTTTTTTGGTATCCTGTGCTGAAGATATCAACACTTCATTATCACCGCCTTTGGACTTTAAATCGACAAGCACAGATATTCTTCCTTCTTGGTCATTTATTTTCCTCTTTATGATGATTAAGGCTTTTTCATTGTCGTTATAATCAAACTCTTTTGTGATAAATTTGTTGTCGGATTTTCTTGTCAAAATACTGCCTCGAGAATGAGTCTTGATTTCTATTTCACAGTTGTCACAATCGATTAACCTTAAAATAAGCCTGCCACTCACAGTAGGGAATTCTTTCCTTTGAACTTCCTTAAACGATTCTTTTATGCACTCTCCACTTTTTGTTGTTTTTTTATCAATCGGCAATTCCTCATTCAAACTCGAGGGTTCCTTACTTATTATGCACGAGTTTAGGTTCGGCTGGACGCAGACTCCAAGAAAATGCTCTTTCTTAAAGCTCCCTAACCATCCAGCAATCAAATTATTAGGGGATTTGAATATGTTACTGCAGATCATTCCTTCTTGGCAATCCGAAACGTCTCTGCATATATTTGTTGACCCTTTTTTTGAACAAATGCCTTCAAAACATGAAATTCCGTTTTTACAATCAGCGTCTTTGTTGCAACTTGCTCCTATGCTTCCATCGCTGCAAGAGCCAGCACTTCTTGGATTTAGTTCATTATCTGGAATGCATTTTGTTCCTTTTGGGCAATCTTTAAAGCCTGCTGCACAATACCATGAATTGACTTTTAATTCTCTGCACCTTCTTTCTCCTGTGAAACATTCAAGGCCTTTTTGGCAATCCGAGTCTCGATCACATAGCGAGCTTTCTCCCCCTAGGCTGCACATTTTACTGCCGCATTTTAGGCCTGCTTTGCAGTCAATATCAAAAGTGCATAAATCTCCTTCATTCCCTTCTGTACAGACATTAGTGGCGCATTTTAATGCTTCTTGGCAATCAACATCTTTATAGCAAAAGCTTCCTGCAGCTCCATTACAAAATGTTAGGTCTTCCTTTTCAATGCATGTTTCATTGACACAGTTCCTTGATTCACAGTCGATAT
The DNA here is from genome assembly GCA_016192945.1 of Candidatus Woesearchaeota archaeon. Lineage (GTDB taxonomy): Archaea > Nanobdellota > Nanobdellia > Woesearchaeales > UBA10216 > JACPTE01. The sequence continues at coordinate 3,033 of JACPTE010000001.1, read as the reverse complement.
TAAAATAGCAGCTTTCGTAAAGTTTGCTTTCTCTGCAGGTCCCATCATCGCATTTTAATCCATTGCTGCAATCTTTAGAAAACAAGTCACATGGTTCGCCAATTCCTCTTGGCTTCCTGCAAATATTATTTACGCAAATCGCGCCATTAATGCATATAGCTTGTAAATGGGTATTATCGCAAGATTCACCTGCTTCTGAAAGGATGGTTCTTGGGTTTTGACCGTTTTCTGCATTAGAAAACGAAGCCAAGAGCAACACTGCAAAAAATAGGGTTATGATGAATCTCATTCCAAGAATAATCATTACCAGGCCAGCCCAATGATACGGTGTATCAGGCTTTAGCCAATCAATTGCCGAGTCTCCTGCCATCAAGAAATTACCGATTGATTTAATTTAAAAATCTTTACAATACCTTTATAAACATCCTCTATATCCCAGACCTTACAGCCCGAGTAAGCCTGTTGCAGGCAAGCGTTGTCAGGGTTTGAAAGCTGTCTTATCTTTCAAATTCTCGCGTGAATCGGCTGTTATAAGTTATGCAATACGATGGCAGAAGATAAAAAGATTCAGGAAGACAAGGATTTCAGGTATTTAGTCAGGATTGTAAACACAGACCTTGACGGAAATAAGCAGATAGCCGCTGCATTGAGGAGGATTAAGGGAGTTAGCTACTCATTTGCCAATTCCATCTGCGTTCTGAGCGGCATTGACAGGCAGAGGAAGACCGGTTACCTCAATGATGATGAGGTTAAGAGGCTTGAAAGCAACATCAGGAACTCTGTGAGTGTTCTTCCTTCCTGGATGCTCAACAGGCGAAAGGATGCTGAAGATGGCGTTGACAAGCACCTTCTTACTACAGATCTGGATTACGCCATTGAGAATGACATCAAGCTCATGAAGAAGATAAGGAGCTACAAGGGCATCAGGCACGGCATGGCAGCTCCTGTGAGGGGCCAGAGAACCAGGAGCAACTTCAGGAGGAACAAGGGAAAGGTTATGGGCGTTGTAAAGAGCAAGGTAGGAGGCAAGACAGGATAATAAAATGGGCGATCCAAGGAGAATCAGGAAAAAGTTCACCATGCCTTCACATATGTGGCAGAAGGCAAGGATTGATTTGGAGAGGGTGCTGCTTGATGATTACGGGCTTTCAAACAAGAGGGAGATTTGGAGGGCTAACTCGCTGCTTAGGACCTTTTCAAAGCAGGCCAAGAGGCTTATCGCTTTTAAGAATCCCCAGTCAGAGAAGGAGAGCATCCAGCTTCTTGAGAAGGTAATGTCATTGGGCCTTATCAAGTCAAGGAATCTGGAGTCTGTCCTGGATATTGGGCTTAAGGATGTTCTTGACAGGAGGCTTCAGACAATAGTGTTTAAGAAGAACCTTGCCCGCTCTATTAAGCAGGCAAGGCAGATGATAGTCCATTCGCATGTTACAGTCAATGACAAGAAGGTTACAGCCCCTTCTTATCTTGTGAAGACTGAAGAGGAGGGCAAGATAGGGTTTATAAGCAAGAGCCCGTTTTCAAAATCAGATCATCCTGAGCGGGCAGCAGTGGAGGCAAGGCATGGCAAGGAATGAGCCTGTCAGGTGGGGAATAGCGCATATTTATGCGAGCTATAATAATACGATAATCCACATTACAGACATTACAGGAACAGAGACTATCAGCAGGGCTTCTGGCGGCATGGTTGTGAAGGCTGACAGGATGGAAAGCTCCCCTACCGCTGCAATGGCTGCTGCAAAAAAGGCTGCAGAGGTTGCTTTTGAGAAGGGATTGACTGGCATACATGTGAAGATAAAGGCCCCAGGAGGCCATGACGGGCCCAATAACCCGGGTCCTGGTGCACAGGCAGCTGTTCGGGCTCTTTCAAGGATGGGGCTCAGGATTGGGATTATAGAGGATGTGACCCCGATTCCCCATGACGGCTGCAGGAAAAAGGGAGGCAAGAGGGGAAGGAGGGTTTAAATGGAAATTGAGCTTTTGGATTACGATAAGAAGTCTAACAAGCTTGTTTTTGCTGTTCACGGCACCAATGCTTCTGTAGTCAATGCCATCAGGAGGATTGCCATGGATGAAGTGCCTGTGCTGGCAATTGAGGAAGTGGAGATTAGAAAGAACAGCTCTGTGATGTATGATGAGATGGTTGCCCACAGGCTTGGTCTGGTTCCATTGAAGACTGACCTTGAAAGCTATACGCTTCCTGAGTCTTGCAAGTGCGGCGGGGTCGGATGCGCAAGATGCCAGCTGAAGCTTACTCTTGTTTCAGATGCAGCAGGGTATGTTTATTCAGAAGAGCTTTCATCAAAGGACCCGAAAGTTAAGGCTGTTTTCGGGAAGATGCCTGTTGCCCGGCTTTTGAAGGGCCAGAAGCTTGAGATAGAGGCAACGGCAGTGCTGGGAAAGGGCAAGGAGCACGCAAAATGGAGCCCGGGCCTTGTTTATTACAAGCGTTATCCTGTTATCAGGAATGTTTCAGAAATCAAGGAACCTTCGCTGGTTGAAAGTTTCCCCAGTGTGTTTGAGCTCAAGGGGGGTAAGGTTGTCATTAACGAGAAGGGGCTTGTCAGGAGCAACATTTCAGATTCAATTGATGAGCTGACAGGGGGCGCAGTGAATGTAGATGACAGCGAGAATGACTTTGTCGTTTTCGTTGAGTCCTGGGGCCAGCTTGACTGCAGGGAGATTTTAGAGTCTGCAGTAAGCATCTTTGAGGGCAAGCTGGCTGATTTCCAGAAAGAGCTTGGCAAGAAGTGATTTATGCTGATGTGCGGGGGTGGCAGAGCCTGGCCAAATGCGCAATTTCATGCGAGCTATCGCGCATGGAGCCTAGGGTTGAGGGCCTTGTCCCTTAGTGGGTGCGCGAGTTCGAATCTCGTCCCCCGCATAATAAGTTACCGGATTAACTGGATTAAAATTACAATAAAATGAGAACAGGGCCAACAAACGAGCAACTGAAGCAGCTCATCACCGAGCTTAAGAAGAAGGCTTATAGTGACAACATCATGCTTTGGAGGAGGATAGCTGATGACCTTG
>JACPTE010000018.1 GCA_016192945.1 Candidatus Woesearchaeota archaeon | reverse complement strand
ACCTGACAGATGATATAGAAACGATGTACGAAAAAACGATAACCAAGTACGGCACAGGAGCCAAAGTAGACGCGCCAAAAAGTTTCTTAGGCAGAAAAGTCTACGTTCTCATTAGAAAAGATTGAATTTCCACGCAACGCCCAAGGTATCGCAATATTTAAATAAATACGCCAGGTCCTGCCCATTATGGAGCCTTCCATCAAGGAAAAGGGCTGGAGCAGGGAGGCTGAGGAATCAGTATGGAAAGAGTGGGTCTCCAAAGAGCCCTATAAGTTTGACAGGGCGGACAGCAGGCCGGTTTATTCTATTGACACTCCCCCTCCTTACATTAACTCCCCTGTCCATATCGGGCACGCGGCAACTTACTCAATTATGGACATGTTCGCCAGGTTCAGGAGGATGACCGGCTTTAATGTCCTTTTCCCGCTTGGCCTGGACAAGAACGGGCTGCCTATTGAGATGGCTGCTGAGAAGCGCTTCAATGTCAGGCTTGGGGATGTAAAGAGGGAGCAGTTCATTGAGATGTGCTCCCAGGTCCTGAAGGAGGCTGGTCAGGTTTCAGTGAACTCATTCCAGCGCCTTGGAATCGGGTTCAACTCCTGGGCTGTCGGGACAGGCCTTGGCGAGGTTTATGAGACAGACAGCAGCGATTACAGGGCCCTGACGCAGGCAACATTCATAGACCTGTGGAACAAGAAGCTTATCTATGAGGATGAGAGGATTAACAATTACTGCCCCGGATGCCAGACAACGCTTGCTGATGCTGAAGTGGAGTATGCTGACCTGCCCGCATTCTTCAATGAGCTGGTATTCACAGTTAAGGAGACTCGTGAAAAAATAGTGATAGGCACAACCAGGCCAGAGCTCTTGTGCAGCTGCGCGATGGTTATCTTTCATCCTGAAGACCAGAGATACATTCATCTGGATGGAAAGACCGCAGTAACGCCTGTTTACAACAGGCATGTTCCTATCAGGCCTCATCCTGCTGCATCTATGGAAAAGGGAACAGGGCTTGTCATGATGTGCTCAATGGGCGATACCACTGACATCAGGTTTTTCAGGGAGATGAATCTTGAGCCTGTAATCGCGATTGGCAGGGATGGCAGGATGAATGATAATGCCGGCTTCCTGAAGGGCATGAAGGTTGCTGAGGCAAGGAAAGCAATAGTTGAGAGGTTAAGGGGGGATGGGCTGCTCATCGGGCAGAAGAGCACTGTCCACAGGACTCCAATATGCGAGAGGAGCAAGAACCCGATTGAGTTTATCTCAATGAGGGAGCTTTATGTCAGGCAGGTTGAGTTCAGGGAGGAGTTAAGAAAGCTTGCTATGAAGTTGAAGTTCTATTCTGATTCCAGCAGGCAGATACTTCTTGACTGGATAGATGCTGTTTCAATAGACTGGCCCATCTCCAGGAGGAGGTATTATGCCACAGAGGTTCCGCTGTGGCATTGCTCGCAGTGCAGCTATGCTATGGTGCCTCCAAAGGGAAGGTATTACCAGCCATGGCGGGAGAGCCCTCCGGAATCAAAATGCCCTAAGTGCGGCAGCAGCCAGCTGGTTGGTGACCCGAGGGTTTTTGACACGTGGTTTGACAGCTCTAACTCCCCATTGTACATTCTTCAGTATTCAAGGGATGATGGGTTTTTCAGGAAAAATATGCCCTGCACATTAAGGCCTCAGGGAAAGGAAATCATAAGGACCTGGCTCTATTATACTGTTCTCAAGGGATGGCTCTTGACAGGCAGGCTGGTTTTTGCTGATGCATGGATTAATTATCACATTGTTGATGACAGGGGCCTCAAGATGTCAAAGTCAAAGGGCAACATCATTGACCCTCAGGAGCTGCTGAACAAGTATGGCGCTGAGCCCTTCAGGCTGTGGTGCGCCATAGAGGGTAATCTTGAAAGCACTGATTTGAGGTGCTCTTTTGAGAGGATTGATGGTGCCGGGAAGACGATAATCAAGCTTTGGAACGTTGCCAGGTTCATTTCAATGTTTGAGCCCCCTGCTTCACAGCCAAAGCTTGAGGAGCTTGATGTTTGGATTCTTGATGAGCTTAATGGGATAATTGCGTATTCACATGAGCAGTACTCAAGGTACAATTTCCACAGCCCTGCAACAATGATTAAGCATTTCCTGTGGGAAACCTTTGCCTCGCATTACATGGAGCTGGTTAAAAGCAGGGCTTACAATCGTGACGGAAAATTCAGCAATGAATCTCAGCAGTCTGCTGCATACACTCTTCACAAATGCCTTGATGCCCTGCTTCAGCTACTTGCGCCTATAATTCCGATGGTTACTTACAGGCTCTATAAGGATTTGAGAGGCAGGGATGTTCATTTTGAGCCATTTCCAAACCATTCCAGGAAGACCAAGCTGAAGTTCAATACACCAGATATTGTTTCGCTTAACAGTTCAATCTGGAAGGAGCACACAGATAAGGGCCTTAGCCTTAAGGCTGAGATCAGGGAGGCTGTTATACCAAGGAAATTTTCCTCAATATCTGCTGACTTGGTCGCAACTCACAACATAAAGTCTTTGAAATGGGGAAGTGAGCTGAAGATTGTTTTCTGATTAAATAAAAATATTCCACCAGTTTCTAACTGGTGGTAAATCTTCTCTGTACATTCATCGGGAATATTTTTATTCTTAGAAATCCGACCGAGCGACAGAAGGGAGCGAGCAATCCCCCGGTCTTTGACCCGGGGTGTCTGATTTCTTTTGAAAGGGTAACACGCTGGGCATCTATTCTGCCAAGTTAAACTACCTTATGAGCTTCCCCATAGTTTCCGCACTTCTTCTTTGCTGTTCATTTGTTGCTCCAAGTCGAACTCCGTGCTTCTCAGCAAGCCTTTGAACATCCTGGACAGAAATTTTTAGCAGTTCTGAAGCTCAATCTCCTCTGGAACCCTCAAGGGGTACGAAACTGTTGCCATATCATTTACCTCCAATAATTCTTTTTGCTGAGTTATAGCTGTCCTCGCTAACTGATAGCCTCATTCGGTCCAATGCACCCAAAGCATCGTTTTTGGAAATGCACTTTTTTAATGAAAGCATCGCAATTATATCAGTTGGTATAATAAATGGGATTTTTTTGGCTTCAAGGACAGACAGGAACTTTCTATCATCGCTGATTATCGCGTCAACCTTTATTTTTTGGAATATTTCAAGTGAGGAGCATTCACCAATTCCAAGCCCTTCAACTTCCTGCGCTTTGACTTCTGAAACAAAAATTTTCCCTTTTCCAACAAGCCTTTCTATCTCAAAGGCGTCCTCATACATCTTGTCTTTACCCTTCAAAATCTCCTGATAAACCTGCTTTGTGATTGAACACTTTGAAAATGACGTAAGAGTTTCCAAAACTCCTGCTTTTGCCAGTTTTATAGCGGCATCTGCGTCCAACACAAACTTAACCATTCTTATACGTTATTATACAGAATATATAAATGTTTCGCTAGCTGAACAAGCAATCTCTAAAATCAAGGTGCCCCTGCCGGGTTATGGGAAAACAGTACCACACCTGGCATCAGTCTTTTGGTCTCCATTGATATACCTTGTCATGATGATCATAGTAAAAAACATCAACAATTTTCCTTAAATGGTCAATTTTGAATATCAGGACAAAATGCTTGTCTATATGAACTCTATTGAATAACTGCACGGGCTTTCTGAGAAATTTATACCCGTGGTCTGGATTTGACCTGATTTCAAGTAATTTCTTATCAATTATCTCAAGCTGCTTCGGATTCTTTTTGATTAGCCTTTTGAATATGTCATCTGCTTCAGGCTTAACATAAATATCATACATAAAGCACCTTTATAGGATTAGTTTCTTTTCAAACCATATCTCGAAGCGAAATCATCGACCTTTATGCTTTTTTGCCTGCTAATCCTCTTCATTTTCTCAATGAACTCAGGCCTCAGCTCAGGTTCATCCTCTACCTCAATATACTCACTAACTACAAGCTTGATGGCTTCTCCCTTGTCTTTCAAATTAAACTTAGCCTTTACAATGTTCAGCACCCTATTGGTGTTCTCATCCAGTTCAACAAGTGCTTGTACCATGTAACATCACCTAAGACCGACTAAGTAGAGCTTATTTATAATGCTTTCGCTGCTACCGAAATCAAGGCGCCCCTACCGGGCATACTTCTCAAGCTCATTGAGCTGCGAGTTTGTCCCCATGAGGAGTATGCTTCCTGGCTTTATCTTTGCCTTGAATGGCACGTCAATTTTGTAGCGCTTTGCCCTGCCGCTTTTCATGCCCATGACTATTATCCCTGTGTCCCTTACCAGGTCAAATTTTGTCTTTTTTGTGAGCCTGCTTTTCTTTTTGACTCTCCTTTCCTGAATGAGGAGGTGTTCAGTCCTTGCAACGTTTCCAAACAGCTTTAATGTCAGCTTTGCTATGTCAGGTATGTTCATCTTTGCCTCTTTTCCCCTTGGCTTACAGGGGTTTCCTGTATCTTATCCCTTCTTTTGTGTCTTCTAGTATAATATTTTTTTGTTTTAGCAGCTCCCTTATCCTGTCTGCCTCTTTCCAGTTTTTCATCTTCCTTGCGTCTTCCCTTCTCATCACCAGCTCTTCTATTTCTTTCTCAGGGTTTACTTTTTCTTCCTCAAGTATCCCAAGGACCTTGTCAGCCCTTTCAAGCGCCCTGATTATCTTTCCTGCCTCTTTTCTGTTTAGGCCTTCCTCTGCCATGAGCCTGTTTCCTTCCCTCACAAGCTCAAAGATTGCTGCCAGGGCTTCTGAAATGTTAAGGTCGTCGTCAAGTGCCTTTTCAAAGCAGCTCATGTGTTTCTTTATCACCATTTCAATAGGCTTTCCTTTTGATTTTATGTCTGGCTTGGGCTCTGCAAGCCTGCTCTTGAAGTCTATCAGCCCTTCTACAGTCCTTGTAGCTGCCTTAAGCTCCTCAAAGGTGAAGTTGAGCTGCTGCCTGTAGTGCGTTGCCAGCAGAAGGTACCTTATTGCCTTCGGGCTGTACCCTTTCTCAAGAAGGTCTCTCAGCGTATAAAAGTTCCCAAGCGACTTTGACATCTTTTTTCCGTCAACAATCAGGTGTGCGCAGTGCATCCAGTAGTTCACGAATTTTTTCCCGTAGGCTCCCTCTGACTGGGCTATTTCGTTTTCATGGTGCGGGAACATCAGGTCTATGCCCCCTGTGTGGATGTCAAATGGCTGGCCTAAATAGCAAGTTGACATTGCAGAGCATTCTATGTGCCATCCAGGCCTTCCCCTTCCGAGTTCTGTTTCCCAGAATACCTCTCCATCTTCCTTGTCCCAGAATTTCCATAGTGCAAAGTCCTGCGCGCTTTCCTTGTCATACTCATCCTTCAGGACGCGGGCTCCTGCCTTCAGCTGGGTTTTTTCAAGCTGGGCAAGCTTTCCATACCCCCTGAATTTGGATATTGAGTAGTAAATTCCGTCAGCAGCCCTGTATGCAAGCCCTTTTTTGAGCAGCTTCTTTATTATTGCAGCCATCCCGCTTATGTGACCTGTGGCTTTTGGATATGTGTCTGCCGGCTCTATGTTGAGCGTTTTTATGTCCTCAAAGAAGTAAGTTGAATACCTTTCAGTGAATTCTCCCAGCTTAACCCCTTCTTTTTGCGAGCCGGCTATTGTTTTGTCATCAACATCTGTGAGGTTCATGACGTGATTTACCTTGTATCCCTTGTATTCAAGGTATCTTTTAAGGAGATCTCCGAATATGTAAGCCCTGAAGTTTCCGATGTGGGCATAGTTGTACACTGTTGGCCCGCATGTATAGAGGGAAACTTCCCTGTCTTTTATTGGCTTGAACGTTTCTTTTTTCCTCGTCAGGGTATTGTATACTTTTAGCATTGTGTTTCTTTGCTTATTTTCAGCTGTATCCCTTTGCATAGTCAGAAACAGACTCTATCTGGCTTTCTATTTCTTCTTCGCTGTAGTTCCCGTATGTTATTAGTATCCTGTCCTTGTTTCTTATCTCGTAGTTGTCCATTTCGTAGTTTCTTTCTCCGTTTACGAAAAGCAGCAGCTGGCTGTCTTTGCTGCTGCAGTATGCTGCTTCGTCAGCTGCAAAGCAGTTGCTTGTGAATCTCATTCCGAGCGTGTTGAAAAAGTGGCCGAGTGTTATGTTCCCTGCTTCCACGTGGATTACCTTGTCCTCTTCATCCCTGTTCGGGGTTTCCATTTCAGAGCTGCCTATGTGCATATGCACAAAATTGCTTTTTTCGTCAAATTCAGGCCTTCTGAAATTTATCTGCTTCCCCTCCATAACCACCCTGAAGTCTGAGTGTACGTGCACATAGCCCGGATATCCCCTGACTCCTGCCAGCTTGGTGAGGTCGTCTGCTATGATTCCGAGGTATCTGGCCCTCGCTGCCTCTGCATTTGAATTTGCGTACAAAATGTAAAGGAATATGCTTGTTGCCGCCAGGATTATGCAGGTTGCTGCCAGGATTATTTTTGTTTTGCTGTATCTTATTGTCATCACCTATTTTCTTGCGCATAAAAACATGCAGTGGTCTCTCTGGAATGGCTCAAGCAGCCTTTGGTCAATTATCCTGAGGCTCTCTTCCAGTTCTGCCCTGACATCCATGAATATTTTTTTGGGCTGCTTTGTTGAGTCTATGCTTCTTGCCTTGATTGCAAGGTAGCCATAGCCATTCTTCCTGAGGAATGTGCCGGTGTTCTTCAAAAATATTTCGGTTTGGTTCTTTTGGGCTACATCCTGGTATACTACGTCAACAGGGCTTGCATAGTGGTAGTATGTTTCAGGTTTTTTTGCGTCAGCCAGGATTGGCGCTGTGTTGCTCCTTTTCTCGCACACGAAAACGAGGTCTCTTACAACGCGTGGAGCAAAGTCAATGGCATATACGAATCCATCTTTTGCAATGTCAGAAACGAATGATGCTGTGTAGCCGTGTGATGCCCCAAGGTAAAGCACTTTTGAGCTCCTGTTTATCATGCATGCCATTCCCTTGATTATTGATGTTGCGAGCTTGCTGCTTCGGGGGTCCCACTGCCTGTATTCAATCCCGTTAGCTCTTAGTATGGTCTCTTCAAAATGCCTTTCTCCTGTCGCAAGGTTTTCCGTGTATAAGTTCTTGCCTTCCCGATATATGCCCTCCTGGATTTTGTTCATCCGAACCTTGCCTCAAGCTCTTTCAGGAGCCTGTCCCCTATGAACTTTCCCTTGAAGTGGTCAATCTTTGCAGCTATTGCTATCTTGTCGCCTAATGCTCGGCCTGTCTTCCCCCAGTTTTTCCTGTTGCCTTTTTGTATGAGCTGGTGGTTGAATATTACCCCGTATTTTGGGGATTTCGCGCCAGTCTTCATGTGCCTGAAAAGGGCTTTTTCAGCCCCAAGTAGCTGTATTGTTGATGCTGATAGCTCTGAAAGCCTTTTTAGCGAGCCTGCAAGCGTTATCAGCTTTGCTCCAATAAGGGGGCCTGCGACTGCCTTTATGTTTGGGCATGTCTCTCCCATTATTCCCTCAAGGTATTCCTTTTCCCTGTCCCTTGCCTCGTAGATTGATTTGAGCTGCAAAGCCAGGTTTAGTATTATCTCCAGGTCTTCTCCTGATATGTCTGCCCCCATGCTTTTCTCCTCTGTCAGGTGCAGCTCTTTCAGCAGCTCTTCGCGGCTCTTCTGGAGTATCAGCTCTATGAATTTTTGGTGGTCCTCAACATTTCTGGAGGTTTCCGGGTTGTATAGCTCGTACCATTCCCTTATTCTTTTTGCAATCAGGTTTGATGCCTTGTTCAGGTCTTCTATTGAGCTTGATGCCTGTATTATTAGCCAGTCTTTTGCGACTGCATTTTTAAGCTTTCTTTTTGTTATCTTGATAATCTCTGCCCTGATTTTTGGCATGCCTGCAGAGCCGCAGAACCTCTCCAGCTTTTGTATGTCCTGTGTAAAAACCACTCCTTCAATCTTCTCATTTTTGAATCCGAGGAAATAAGTCTTGTCCTTGTGGTGCTTTCTTATCATCTCCAGTTCCTCATCAAGCCATTCATTGCTTTCCATTCCATGGCATTTCTTTGTTATGTTTTTCTCGTCAAAAAGAAGCTCATCTATCAGGTTCTTTTCCTGGTCATAAACATAGACTCCTGCAATGTTAGAATATATGGTATTCATCCATTCCGGGCTGGTTTCGGTGCGTATAAATATTTTATGCAATAGAGGGTTTTGAAAAAGAAGCAAGATGAAATAGGAGGAATCCAGTTGAAAAACGTCCAAAGGAAGTTTTTCAAGTTATCAATACCTATTTATAGGGAATTCAT
>JACPTE010000017.1 GCA_016192945.1 Candidatus Woesearchaeota archaeon | reverse complement strand
CATACTGGCTTGATGCTGCCGGGTCAACCCCGAACAGCTCTATGCTGTCTTTCACTTCCCTGTCAATGCAGGAGTTTACATAGCTTCTTACAGCCGCGTCAAGGGCAACGTCATTGTGCCTGGTTTGGCTTCCATCCTTGCTCATGGTGACTATAAGGAACCCTAACAGGAGCATCACGAGCAATGCCGCTATTATGAACAGGGTAATCTGCCCTCTTTTAGCCATCTGTTGATTATTTTGTTCCCAGTTTAAAAAAATTGCCATTCCAATCAACAGTTTCCACAGGAAACAGAGGGGGCATATGTTGGCTAAACTGTGGGTTAAACAACAAAAGTATTTATAAATAAGGGGCTTTTTAAATGCTTAAAAAGGGTTATATACTAACGGGGTGGTTTTATGGCTAAGCGAGACATAAAGGTTGTTAATATAGTTGTGAGCACTTCTCTGCAGCATGACATACCCTTGGAGAAGATGGCTTCTACATTATCCAATACAGAATACAACCCAGAGCAGTTCCCTGGGCTGGTCATCAGGATTAAGGAGCCCAAGACGTCTGCGCTTATCTTTAGCAGCGGAAAGGTCGTTTGCACAGGCGCCCGCTCAATGGACAAAGTAGAGGAATCTATAAGGAAGATAATAAAGAGCCTTGAGAAGATAGGGATTAAGATAACAATAAAGCCTGAAATCAAAATCCAGAACATAGTTGCGTCAGGCACTGTTGGGATGGATCTCAACCTGAACATTCTGGCTATGAAGCTAAGGAACACAGAATATGAGCCTGAGCAGTTCCCTGGATTGGTGTACAAGCTCATAGACCCTGAAATCAAGGCAACATTCCTGCTGTTCAGCAACGGGAAGATTGTATGCACTGGAACAAAAAGCGAAACTGAGGTGAACAAGGCCCTGGACAAGCTGATTGATAACCTGAAGAAGGTGAAGAGATGAATGCTGAGGAGCAGATAAGGAAATTCCAGGAGTTCATAGAGGACACGTGCAAGGCCAATCTTCTTGAGGCGGTAAGCTCTGGGAGGGATTACCTTCACATTGATTTCAGCGACATATCAAAATTTGACCCTGCGCTTGCTGAAGGCCTGATAAACAGCCCTGAAGACTCAATAAAATCACTTGAAATGGCCTGCAGCCAGATAGACCTTCCCCGTGAGACTAAGATAAGAATCAGGCTCACCAACCTTCCTGAAGCCCAGAAGATTCTTATAAGGAACATCAGGAGCGAGCACATAGGGAAGCTTGTTTATCTGGAGGGGCTGGTCCGCCAGAAAAGCGATGTGAGGCCTCAGGTTGTTTCTACAAAGTTTGAATGCCCAAGCTGCGGCCAGACCATCTATGTGCTCCAGATTGACCAAAGCTTCAAGGAGCCTTCAAAGTGCAGCTGTGGCAGGAAGGGAAAGTTTTCCATTCTCTCCAAGGAGCTGGTTGACGCCCAGGTGATTACTCTTGAAGAGCTTCCTGAAAGGCTTGAGGGAGGAGAGCAGCCTAAGAGAATCAAGATTTTCCTGAAGGAGGACCTTGTAAGCCCAATATCTGAAAAGAAGACTAACCCCGGCAGCAAGGTGAAGGTGGCAGGCCAGCTTAAGGAAGTTCCAATAATCCTTAAGTCAGGTGGAAAGTCCACAACTTTTGACTTGCTCATAGAGGCAAATCAGATAGAGGCTGCAGAAGAGGATTTTTATGATGTTCAGATTTCAAAGGATGATGAGAAGCAGATTCTGGAGCTTTCAAGGGATGATAGGATATATGAGAAGCTCATAGATTCAATAGCCCCGTCAATATACGGGTATGAAAAGGTAAAGGAGGCTCTCGTCCTTCAGATGATGGGCGGCGTGATGAAAAAGAGGAAGGATGAGATAACTACCAGGGGCGATATTCACATCCTTCTTGTGGGGGATCCTGGGGCTGGGAAATCCCAGATTCTGAAAAGGATAAGCAGGATTGCTCCAAAGGGGAGGTATATAAGCGGCAAAAGCGTTACTGGCGCTGGAATGACTGCTGCTGTTGTAAGGGACGAGTTTCTGGGAGGGTGGAGCCTGGAGGCTGGCGCTCTCGTTTTGGCTAACAACGGGGTGTGCTGCATTGACGAGATGGACAAGATGAGTTCAGAGGACAGGGGAGCCCTGCACGAGGCACTAGAGCAGCAAACGCTAAGCATATCAAAGGCTAACATCCATGCTACCCTTCTCACAAGAACCACTGTTCTAGCCGCAGCTAATCCTGAACTCGGGAGGTTTGACCCTTACGGGAACCTCGCAGAGCAGATAAACCTTCCTCCAACGCTGATTAACAGGTTTGACCTTATATTCCCCATTAAGGATATGCCAGACCCTGCAAAGGATGAAAAGATGGCAAAGCACATACTCTATCTCCATCAGTCCCCGGAGTCCATGGAATCCGAAATCCCCACTGCTTTTTTGAAAAAATACATTGCCTATGCAAGGCAAAAGATAAAGCCTGTTCTTACAGGGGGGGCGCTGAACGAGATAAAGGAGTTCTATGTTAAGATGAGGAGCCTCGGGGCTACAGATGATGGTAACCTGAGCGGAAGGGAGGGGCGGACAGTAAGGGCAATACCCATCTCAGCCAGGCAGCTTGAGGCGCTTGTAAGGCTTGCAGAGGCATCAGCAAGGGTGCGCCTTTCAGATAAGGTCGCTAAAAAGGACTCCAAGAGGGCTATAGACCTGCTCACATATTGCCTGCTCCAGGTTGGATTTGACAAGGAGAGCGGGATGATAGACATTGACAGGATTTCAACAGGTATATCCGCATCGCAAAGGGACAGGATATACCTGATAAAGGAGATAATAATGGAACTTGAGGGGAAGATTGGAAAGACTATACCGATTGACGATATTCTTAAGGCAGCGTTTGGGAAGGGGATTAGTGAGAGCGATGTTGAGGAGATTCTTGAAAAACTGAAGCGTTCAGGGGACGTGTACGAGCCAAGGTATGGGTTTGTATCGAGGATGTAAGATGATTCCGCGACAGATTGCTTACAGGATTGCGATAAGCCGCCTGCTTGGAGGCAGGCTTGTTGAGGGGAGTGATGAATCGCCAAGCTATGTTGCTATTTCTGACAGGCAGATAAGCAGGGTTAACATAATCGGGACTGTCATAACGAAATCCGCTGAAGGGCAGGATTTTTTGGTTGATGACGGCACAGGAACTGTCCGGTTGAGGGGGTTTGGCTCTAAAATAATGAGCTTTGATGTTTCAGACATAATTAACGTTATAGGGCGGGTGAGGTTTTACAATCAGGAGCTGTACATATCCATTGAGATTGCATCAAAGGCAGATGAAAAATTAATGAAGCTGAGGGCATTGGAGCTGGAGATGAATGCGCTTCTGGAAAGGGAGTCCCCTGATATCACTGAGGGAGAGCAAGCCATAGAAGAGGAGGATTTCTCAGCAGCAATACAGCTGAGAGAGCTAATCAGGGAGCTTGACAGGAGCAATGAGGGCAAAGGGGCTGACATAATGGAAGTTGCAAGGAAAAGCAGCTTATCCGATGCTGAGGAGCAGATTATGAGCCTGATACAGCTCGGAGAGGTTTTTGAAATAAGGCCTGGAAGGCTCAAGGTTCTTGAGTAAACAGTTTAATTTAAAAACACGGAAAGATTCTCACAAATGATGGACTACGAACAGCTGCTTGAAAGGGGAAGGCAGAAACTGCCTGAGAAGGTTCTTGAGACATCCCGGTTTGAGGTGCCTAAGGTTCTTGGCCACATTCAGGGAAACAGGACTGTTATAAGCAATTTCCACCAGATAGCAGACATATTGAGAAGGAATCCGGAGCATCTCCTGAAGTATGTTCTGAAGGAGCTTGCTACACCTGGTGAGCTGAAAAAATCAGCAGTGCTTATTGGAACCAAGATTTCTGCCTCAAGAATAAATGAAAAGGTGCAGCAGTACGCCAAGGAATTCGTATTGTGCTATGAGTGCAGGAAGCCCGACACAAAGCTTGTTAAGGATGACAAGTTCATGTTCCTTAAGTGCGCTGCATGCGGTGCAAGTCATCCTGTAAAGGCAAGGATTTAATTCTTAGTGTGTAGTTAGTGTTAATAAAAACTACAAACTCTAAACTAATTTATCCGAACCACTTCCCAAGGCCCTCCTGCTTTTCCTTGTCTCTCCCGAATACCTCCTCAACCCTCTTTCGTGTAAGCTCAAGCGTCTGCTTAAGGTATGGGGAAACATCGTATTTGTCAGCAAGGCTTATTGCAGGGCCAAGATACTTGATTATCGCCCCTTCTGAAACTGTGAAAATCAGTTTTCCATTGCATTCGCATTGCCCTATCAGGGGAGGCCTTCTGTATTTCTTGTTGCACTTGACGCACCTGAACTGCTG
Source organism: Candidatus Woesearchaeota archaeon (assembly GCA_016192945.1). Lineage (GTDB taxonomy): Archaea > Nanobdellota > Nanobdellia > Woesearchaeales > UBA10216 > JACPTE01. The sequence continues at coordinate 18,014 of JACPTE010000017.1, read as the reverse complement.
TGTGCTGAATTTCCTGAGGTTGCCCTTGATGTCCCTTATAAGGTGCTTCTCAATCACCATCTTCGCCACGTCTTGGGCGTCAACTGCCCTTATTTTCTCTGCGAGAACCATCTGGCCCTTGAGCTTTTCCTCCATTGAAGGAAGCGTCTTGTATGCTGAATACGTGTTGCCGCTGTTTATGTCGTGAACATCGTGGGTGAACCCTATCTTTTCGTACTGAAGGGGTGTTCCAAGCCTGCTCCCAAGCAACTCTATGTAAATCTCGCCAGGCATTTTCTGGAGCAGTGTTGCCTCATAAAATTCTAATGGGTACCTCCATGCCACGTCAAACCTGTGCACCATGTCATCTACTTCTGCAGGCACTAGCTTCGCGGTAAGCACAAGGGGGGAGTCCATTGTTTTGGCCCCTCTTGTGTCCGGAAGGAATTGCCTTGAAAAGTTTAGGAGGGCATCCATCAGCAGAATGACGCATGCCTCATCCCCGTCTGTGTCGCGCCTCATTGCAGCGTGAAACAATGGGTGAGCAAGGAATGTTTGTGTGGCTGAGAAGCCTATTATTCTCCCAACTATTCCAGCAGATATGTGCGGAGCAAGCCCTATAACCAGCTGGCCAACAAGCCCCTCTTTAGACTTCAGGTTGTAGTATGGCTTGCTCTCATAGAGCAGTGTGAGTTCATCATCAACAAATTTTGAAGCTCGGTAAAGGACTGAATCGGCGCTTTCATCTCCAAAGCCTGCTGGGAGTATCAGGTCCTGCGGCTTAAGCTCAAGCAGCTGGTGGCTGCTTGTAAGTGGCTGTCCGCTAACATCCTTGTCATATCCGAGCTCTATTAGTGTCATGACTGGCGTCCTGACCTCTGATGGCCTGAAATGGGTTATTGGGAGCTCAGTCATGTCGTATCTTGTTGTCCCGTCCTTGTTTACGCACAGCTCGTGAATTGCCCTGAGTATCCCTTTTGAGAGGTTTTCTGTTGTGTGGTTTTTGTTTGATGTCCCCTTGACACCCTTTATGAGGTCGGGGTAAGTCTTTGTCTTGAGCTTTCTTAGCGCTGATTCAAGGTATTCTGAAACGTTTATCTTTGTCTTGCTGTACTGCCTGGTTTCTCCGTGGGAACATTCCATCTTTTCAGTTCTTCCGCAGGTATTGCAGAAAAATACTTTTTTGGTTTTTTTGTCGCATGCAACGCATACGGGATATATGGTATCTCTGCTGCAATTTTCGCAGTAAAATGATGAGAAGTCGGCATATATGTTGCCTGATTCCATGCTGCTCTGCAGGCTCCTTAGGCGGCCGCCCTCATTTCCCACTGGGAAAAGCGCGTGGGGTGAGCCTGTCATAGCCCTCATCTTGGCTTTCTCCGGCCTGCCCATCCTTGCGCCTATGAAAGTCCCTGCCTTGTCTCTTATTTTTATTTGGGATGCTGAGTTTATTATGTCAACTGATGAACTCTGGGTTTCACAAAGCTCTACGAATTTTGTTATGGAGAAATTCTCCAGGTCAAGAGTGGCTATAATGGAATCTGCATCAGCTCCGGAAATCACTATGTTTTGGTTTGAAACAACAGAATGTGGAGCTCCTATAAGCTCAAGGTAACGCTTGCATTTGCTGATTGGGAGTATTATTTTTGTCTGCTCCTCCCTTTTAATGCTTCCGCTTGAGAGCCATTCAGCCATCTCCAGCAGCTCCTGGCTGGAGAGCGTACTCCAGTAGAATGTGTAGTAAGGGTGCAAGGGGATTCCCAGTTTGAGGGAGAGCTTTATTGACAGTTCAATTGTGGGTTTTGCAAGAAAAGGGTTCTTTATTATTGAGGCAACCTCTTCAGCAGGTATGTCTGCATGCTCTGAAAGCTTGTCCATGTCAAGGTTTCCGAAAAGGTTTACAGTTGCCTTTTCAATCTCCTGGACATGCCATTCCTCACAGTATCCTGCCGGGACAAGGCTTTGAGCCCTGTCAAAAAAATCTCCGTAGCTTATCAGTATATCCCCCAGGAAGAGGATTTCCTGTATTTCTGCAAGGTGTCTCTTCGCATCTGCTTCTGTCTCAAGGCGGATTACATTTCCGTTTTCAAGTTTCACAATAGGCCCGTCTATGCTGTCTGCTGGCGTTATTGCCGCTGCCTTGCCAGGCCTTTCCATCTTGAGCTGTGTTCCTGTGGCAATGTATTTGTCAAGAACCGCCATGGTTGCAGGGTGTATTCCCGCAGCAGAATACCCGCTCATTCTCGTTTTGCCGTATCTCAGCCTGAAGCCGCCAGATCTCAGGGGGTATGTCAGGACAGGCCTTCCTGCTACGAGGTCTGATATGAATGTAAAATCAGGGGATAGCCCCTTCACCTTTTTTGATTTTTCTTTCTTCATTGAAATGTATGTTGACAGGAAGCTCCAGTCAAGGTCGAATGATTTTCCCCACGCCTTCATTTCCTTCCACAGCTTGGGGGCTTTTAGGGCCAGCATTGAAAGCACCAGGCAGACTCCTGAGCGGATTTTGTTTGTAGCTACTCTGCTAAGGTCTTTGTAGTTGCTTACTTCTATTTTTTCAGACGGGTCGCCATCAATCTCTATTGGAAGATTCTGGACCAGGTATCTTACCTCCTGGTCGGTTGGCTTATATTGAAGGTTGGTTACCCTCTCGTGATAGTCTGATAGCTCAGTGATAAACCTGTGTATCTCGCTTTCGTCAGGGTCGTATTTATCAAAGCCCATCTTTTTCCGGATGTAGTCTGTTATTATCAGGCAGACTCCTGCTGCAGTCCCCCCTGCACCCCTTATAGGCCCTGCGAATGATGCTGCAATGTACTCTTTTCCGTCACGCCTCTTCTTTATGCGAAGCTCAACAAACCCTTCAAGGGGGGCTGCAACAACACCTACAGTGTGGTACGCGAATCCGGTTCTTATTCCTACTTCCATCGCTTCCTTGAGGTTTTTGAACTTGCAGAATTTTTCCCTGGCAACCTCTTCAGCGATTATTAGGGCAACTTGCCATGCGAGCGCCCCATATTTTTTTTCAAGCTGCTGTATTCTCTGAGGGATTCCCTTGCCAAGTATATCTGGTGCGACAGCAGATATCAGCCCTTCAACCCGTTCAGCCATGTTTCTTGCAAGGGGAATGTCAACACCCTCCTCAGGGTCATATCCTTTTTTTCTGGCCCTGCTGGCTGAAGCGTATGCCCTGTCCAGCTCTTTTTGCATGCTGTTGAAGTAAGATTCCATGATTCGCCTTTGTTAATGCAGGTGTTGCTCGTGGAGCGTGATGGTTTTATCATCTTCTGTGTTGAACTTGAGTATTTTTATCTCGCGCGTCTTTAGGTTTACTACAGGAACTCTCGCAGGCTGGGGGACATGCCCCATTTTCTCCTGAAATGCATTTTTGTCCTGCCAGCATGAGCTGCTTATGAGGGTTACATGCTTGTAGTGGGATGCATAAGCCCTGTGTATGTGCCCTGTAGCGAATATGTCTGGCACCCTGCTTATTACGAGGTTGTCAATTGGGATTGGCAGGTAGAGGGTTGATGAGTGGCTTGGGGAAAGGTGCCTTCTTTGCAGCAGGAATTTCATTATCAGGTCTGCCCGGTCATATCCCCCCCGGGTTCTTATGCTCTCTACGTTTGCCACATAATGGTCGAAACTGTAGCCGTGGTAAAGAAGGACGTCAATTCCTCTAAACCCTTCAAACTTGTCAATAGTCACTACTGCAGGATTTGATACTGGGTAAACATTTGGAAGCTTGGTAAGCGGCTCAAAGATAGTGCCTACAAAAGGGGGCTGCGGCTCGGATATTCTCATGGAGTCATGATTTCCGGGTGAAATAATTATTTTTTTGTCAGAAGGTATTCTCTTTATGAGGGCGGCGCATTGCCTGTATTGCTCGGATATGTCTGTTATTTCAAGCTCATCTTCCTGGTTCGGGTAGATTCCTATGCCGTCAACAACATCGCCTATGATGAAAATGTATTTCACTTTTTTTGCCATTTCTCTTTGCTCATCATTGCCAGACTCCCCATTTATCCACTTTAGGAACTTTTCAAAATCGCCTGCCAGGAATTTTTTTGAGCCAACATGTATGTCCGAAAGGAAAATCGCATAGCCCTCTTCAGGGCTTTTTTTCAGCTCCTGGGATGGCACTTCCGGGAGGAGTATGTTGTTGGCGAATATGAACTCCCCCTTGCTTGACCCGGTGACTGCTATTACCTCATCAAGGACGCACTCTTTTGCGAGTTCGTAAATGCTGCTCTTTCCCTGGCTTATCAAAACCCTTATTGAGCCTGTCTGGTCCTCAATTGTTAGCATAAGATTGTTGTTCTTGGTAACCTGCTTGTCATATACCATCCCGATTATTGAGGCATTCATTGATGTTTTGGATGATTTCAGCCTGCTTATGGTTGTGATGTTTTTGAGCTCAGGCCTGCCTGCGAGAATCCTTTCAAGTTGCCTGAACCTGGAATTGAAATATGCAACAAAATCCTTGCATTCCCTTTTTTTTGAGGGCTCATTATAGGAGAAGAGTATCTCAATGCTTGATTTCAGCAGCTCTTTCGTGAGGAATTTTCTTTCTATTTCATCCACTCCCTTTGTCTCAAGTTCAGAGAGCATTTCAGGGCTTACCAGTATGTTCTTCTTAAGAAGCATCTCAACAGCTGTTTTTTTGTCGTATTCCATCTTATAACGAAAGCGCATCTTCCAATATCCGCTTTATTCTGGGAGTTGCTGTGCCTGGGACTGAAAGTGATATTTCTCTTGTTCTTCCGTACCTGCCCTTGGATATTACCTTTACGTTTATTATGCCAAGCATATCAAGCTCTGCTATTATGTCAGAAACCCTCCGTTGTGTCAGCGGCCTGAGGCCAATCCTTGTGCAGATCCCTTTGTAAAGCTCATAAACATCCCCTGTGAATATGTTTCCCTTGTTTCCAATGCTTATTGAAACTATTGAGTATAATGTTGCCTGCGACTGCTTTGGCTGGGTGGTCAATATAACCATGAGCCTGTCCCGCTCTATTTTTTCATCAGCAGAGTCTATGTGCTCTATTGCTACCTTGTCAAAATTATTTCTTTCAGCTATCTCTCCAGCTACCCTTAGGAGTTCCATGCATCTTCTTGCATCCCCATGCTCCCTTGCAGCATAAGCTGCGCACTTTTCAATAACACCTGCCTGGATGGAACCTTCCTTGAATGCCTCTTTGGCCCTTTGGATGAGTATGTCCTGAAGCTGTAACGCGTTGTAAGGAGCGAACATTATCTCCTCTTCTGATAATGAAGACCTGACCCTCGGGTCTAGTGCTTCAAGGAAAACCATGTCATTGGATATTCCTATTAATGAAATTTTTGAATTTTTGAGCTCATCATTAATCCTTGTAAGGTTATATAGTATCTCATCGCCAACTTTCTTGACGAGCTCATCCACCTCGTCAAGTATTATGATGTTGATTCCCTTGCTGCTGTCAACTGCATTATGGAAAGTCTTGTAAACCTCATCTGTGGGGAGGCCTGTTGGGGGTATGGCTTTTCCATACTCCCTTGACAGCTGAGCGATGAGCCTGTATTCTGTATCTGCTATTTTTTTTAGCTTGCAATTTATATAGAGAACCCTGAGATTTATGTTGTTGTTAACTGCATGCTTTTCTATTTCTTTGGTTACATGCCTGGCACTGAGGGTTTTACCGCATCCAGCTTTCCCGTATATGAAAATGTTGGATGGCTTATCCAGCCGAAGTGATGGTGCCAGGATGCTTGCGATTGCAGTTATCTCTTTGTCCCTGTGCAGGATTGTATCTGGCGTGTGGGCTGATTGGAGTACTGCCTTGTTCTTGAAAACAGAGCTGGTGCCCATGTATTTTGAAAAAAAATCAGATAAGCCTTTTTGAGTCATAACAACACCCCTAAAGTCAATAATCACTACCCCAACCCCTTGATTTCGTGTGGAACTGTGTTGTTGTAGCTTTTAGTTTAAAAAATATTATATATCATATTCAATATTGAAAACAATGTTGTTGGTGTTTATGGTTGAAAATGGTTTTTGTTTTTTTTGTTCTAAAACTCCGAAATCAGGAAAACGGGTTTCCAAAGGAAATGAAGGGGTTGGTGTTGTGTTTGTTCTGTTGTTGTGTTAGTATTATGATTGTTATTGTTGAGACTCACTAATTGTATGTGTTTAGTGCGTTTTGTGGCATAAGCATTGCAAACACACCCAAAAACAACACTATTTCGGAGTGGTGAAAACAAAAACCTTTTTAAATCACCAGCCACACCCCTTTGATTATGCTTATCCAAAAGGATTTTTTATCTCAAATCAGGGGTTTCGGCCTTAACAGCTACGAATCCAGGCTTTGGGCAGCGCTTCTTGCAAAGGGAACTGCAACTGCAGGGGAGCTTTCTGACATAGCCAATGTCCCAAGGTCAAGGACTTATGATGTCCTTGAAAGCCTTGAGAGAAAGGGGTTCATTATAATGAGGCTGGGCAAGCCAATCAAGTATTTTGCATTATCCCCTGAGTCTGTTCTGGAAACTGTAAAGAAAAAGATAGGGGAGGATGCAGCTGAAAAAACCAGGGTTCTTAACAAGCTTAAGGAAACAGACCTCATCACGCAATTAAATGTTCTTCACAAGAGCGGGATGAACCTTGTAGAGCCATTTGAGCTTTCAGGGAGCTTGAGGGGAAGGAAAAACATTTACAACCATCTTGAAACCCTTATGAAGAGCGCTAAGGCCTCAATCACCATATCCACTAGCGAGGATGGCATATTGAGGAAAAAAGATGCTTTTTTCAAAATACTTAAAAAAGCAAAGGATAGGGGGGTTAGAATAAGGATAGCCGCCCCCTTCAACAGCCTAAGCCCTGAGGGAAAGAAGGAGGTTTCAGAGCTTAAGGGAATTGCAGAAGTCCGCCACACCACCGCAAATGCAAGGTTTTGTGTTATAGACTCATCCCACCTGATTTTCATGGTTCTTGATGATAAGCAGACCAACCAGGCATTTGACACTGGAATATGGGTCACGACACCCTTCTTCTCATCTGCATTTGAGAGGATGTTTGATGCATCCCTTGAATTAAACAGTTCAGATAAGGTAAGGCTTTAGCCTTCCAAAACATCTGAAACTGTAAATCAAAAGCTTTTTATATAACTATATGCAGGATGGGTGTAATAAAAGAGGTGAATATATTGCCTGCAGACCTTCAAATAATAATACTTTCAGTGATTATAGGGACCTTGGCAGCTATAGTCTATTCCCTGAGAATACTGGTTCTGATGGAAAGGAGAATGGCCAGGATAGATGAGAACATACTCCACATAACCCGCCGCATAGTGAAGGAGGAGTTCAAGATAGAAAGGGAAGAGCGGCTCATAGAGTCGGAAATTGGTAGGAAGAGAAGGCGCTAAACAGTTGCATTTTCCTGAATTTTGCCCCCTGCAATCTCATCAATGGAGAGCCCCCTTATTCTCGCGAGTTCTTCTGAGAGGAAAAAGCTCTTTCCAGTGTCTTTCAGGTCTTCCAGAGAGATAAAATACCAGTCAGCATTATGCCTGAATGCAATCCAGGGTTCTGCATTGAATTTTTTTGCAAACAATGCAAGCTCCTCTATCTGCTGCTTTGTTATGTATCTCCTGTCATCGGCGCTTGACTTGCACTCAATGGCCAGCCTTCTCAGGCCGTTGCCTGAAACCAGGTCCGGGCTGGGATATTTTGTTGAGCCGCTTCCAGCAGCCCTTATTGAAAACCATCCCCTTTGCCACAACAGGTGTATTAGTTCCCTTTCCGCGTAAGTCCCCTTTGCCTTTCTGTCCACAAGTGCCTGAAAGAAAGGTTTATATATATTATTTTTTAGTGCGCATCTTATGCCCAGTGCCATAGCCAGCCGTGAAAAGGGTTTTTTGACTCTTGCAGCAATGGAGAAGATTATGAGGAAGGCAGGCGCAAAAAGGGTTTCTGAAGGGGCCAAATCCGCCTTGAAGGAACTTCTTGAGGAAAAGGCAGAGTCAATTGCTCTCCAGGCAGTGAAGCTGGCTGCCCACGCCAGGAGAAGGACGATAAAGCCCGCTGATGTAAAGTTGGCTTCCAAATAGGCGTGTTTTCAAAGTTTTACTTTCATGAAGTCGTATGCGCAGGTTACATTGCTGAATACTGTTTTAGCATCCTCAGCTATCTGGTGGATATCCTTGTATCTTTGCGAGAAGTGTGTCAATATCAGCTGATTTACATTCGCCTTGTTGGCAAGCATTCCAGCATGCCTTGATGTCATGTGCTTGTACTTTTCCGCCTTCTCCTCAAGGTCATCAGCATATGTAGACTCGCATATCAGTATGTCCGAATCTTTCGCCAGCTTTACAGCATTATTGCAAAGGGCAGTGTCTGTTACATAGCTTATCTTCATCCCCTTTTCAATATGGGACACTTCATCAGGGCTTATTACCTTATTGTTAATCTTCACATTGCTGCCCTCCTGAAGCTTTCCTATGAGGGGTCCCTCGCTTAATCCAAGCCTTTTTGCAGCATTCATGTCAATCTTCCTTTTCTCATGTTCAATTATGCTGAAACCGAGGCAGTCGGTTGTGTGCTCAAGCAGGAGTGCCTGTAGCGACAGCAATGCATCTTCATAGAATATCTCTTTCTTGATGTCAAAAACATCCAGTTCCACCTTTTCTTCAAAAACAAACGCCTTCTTTAGCAGAGCCAATCTTTTTTTAGTGCCTTTAGGTCCGTATATGCACAGCCTTTTGTCATAGTTCATTGAGCCAAGGCTCTGTACAAGTCCAGGGAGCCCGAGAACATGGTCGCCATGCCAGTGGGTTATGAGTATTTTCGTGATTCTTGTTAGGGGTATTCCTGCTATTTTAAGCTGCCTCTGGGTTCCCTCGCCGCAGTCAAACAGTATGCCCTCAGAGCCGTGAGTGACAAAAACGCCTGCATGGTTCCTGTCTTTTGTAGGGACCATTGAGCTTGTTCCGAGGAATGTTATTTCCATTCGCCATGCTAACGCCACGCATTATTTAATAGTATCCTTTTTTCCATCTTCCTTTGCAAAAGCTTTTAAACCAAGGCAGCAACGCCTCGTGCATGACCAAGGAAGTGATAAGGGCATTCCTTTCAAATGAGAATGTAGTCACTGAGAACTCTGACTTGGCAAGGGAGCTTTTCAATCAGGGCAGGTACGGCAAGATAACCAGGGATAACTGCGTGCAGCTTTCGTTGATTGAGGCCTTTTATCTCATGGAAAAGCAGAGGATTTCTGTTTTTGATAAGAGGGGGAAGGAAATTCAGGCAGAGTCTTATCTCAGGAAGTCAACCAGGCTGGAGCCTGATTTCTCAATAAGGTATGCTGTTTTCAGGGACATAAGGGATAGGGGATACATTATAAAGACAGCGCTCAAGTTTGGCGCTGATTTCAGGATTTATGACAGGGGAGTGAAGCCTGGAGAGGACCATGCAAGATGGATAGTCTACCCAGTTCACGAAGCCAGGCACATGACCTGGTATGAGTTCGCTGCCAAGAACCGGGTTGCCCATTCAACAAAGAAAAGGCTCTTGATTGCTGTTGTTGATGATGAGGGTGATGTTTCTTATTGGGAATGCAGGTGGCTTAGGCCCTGATTGATAAATACAACAAAATATTTATAGATTTGTGCTTGAGCTGTTTGCATGAACCAGGAGCAGATACTGCAGCTTGTGAAGTTAAGGGGGCCGATTGTGCCATCTCAGATATCAAAGGATTTGGGAACCAACATCCTGATGGCTTCTGCAATCCTTTCAGAATTCGCTTCAAGGAAGCTTGTTAATGTTTCCGGGGTAAAGATAGGGGGCTCGCCGCTTTATTATGTTTCTGGCCAGGAGGAGAAGCTCCAGATGTACATTGACAAGCTGCAGGAAAAGGAAAGAATCGCCTGTGAGCTTCTTATGGAAAAGAAAATCCTCAGGGACTCGTCCCTTGAGCCTGTTTCAAGGGTTGCTTTGAGGCAGTGCAGGGATTTTGCAAAGCCCCTTGAGGTCACTATAAGCGGCCAGAAGGAGATTTTCTGGAAGTGGTATCTTGTTCCCAAAGAGCAGGTTGAGCCTCTTATCAAAAGGGAGCTTGAGCTTGCTGAGCACAGGGAAAAGCCGATCCAGGTTCAGAGGGAGCAGGCTCCAATTCAATCAGCCATCGAGCCAATCCAGCCTATTCAAAACAGGCCACTTTCAGATTCTGTCCAGGCTCCCCTGCTCAGGGAAAAGCCGGGGGCTGAGCCAAGGACCGATCAGGTTAGGTGGGAGCGGCCCATGACTCAGCCTGTTTCTAGAATCCCCGCAGCTGAATCATCAAAGACAGAGATTGTGAAGTCAGAGATAATAAAATCAGAAGAGCTTTTTGAAAAAAAGCGCCAGAAGATTTCTGCAGAGACGGGCATTCACAAGGAATCCCCGCGGCAGTTTCAGGACGTAATAAGGAAATTCCTTGAAATGAAAGGTATAAGGGTGATTGAGGAGCAGGCTATAAAGAAGAATTCTGAGCTGGTTTACCTTCTGAGGGTTCCGAATGCCCTTGGAGAGCTTTCATATTACTGCTACGCCAAGAACAAGAAGGTGTGCAACGAGGCAGACATTAGTTATGCGCTTGTCCAGGGGCAGGTCAGGAAGATGCCTGCCATATTTCTGTCATCTGGCGAGCTTACGAAAAAGGCAAAGGAGCTGCTGAATTCCAGCGAGTTCAGCAATCTGACATTTGTAAGGGTGTAGCTTTTTGGGAGTCCGAATTGTAGAGCTTCTGGAAAGGCATGAGGTCATGCTTGAAGAGCTTTCAGGCAGGATTATAGTTGTTGACGCCCCAAACCACCTCTATCAGTTTTTGACAACAATAAGGGGCCCTGATGGCTCCCCATTCAAGGATTCCCGCGGCAACACCACATCCCACCTGATAGGGCTTTTCAGCAGGGCAGCAAGCCTCATGCAGAAAAATCTGAGGCTTTTTTTTGTTTTTGACGGGAAGGTCCCTGAGCTTAAGCATAGGGAGCTTGAGAAGAGAAAGGCAATCAAGAAGATGGCTGAAGAGCAGTATGTGCGTGCGCTGAGGCAGGGTGATTCTGAGCAGATGAGGAAATTTGCAGGGCGCTTCTCAAGGCTCACGCCTGAAATGATAGATGATGCAAAAAGGCTTTTGGGCAATCTGGGAATTCCCTACATGGATGCGCCTTCTGAGGCTGAAGCCCAGGCAGCTTATATTGTGCGGAAGTCTGATGCGTTTGCTGTTTCATCACAGGATGCTGACTCTTTCCTTTTCGGCGCCCCGAGGCTCATAAGGAATCTCTCTATAACAGGCAGGCGCAAAAAGGCAGGGGCATTGGAGTATTCTCATGTCACTCCAGAGATTATCGTTCTTGAAGAGGTTCTTGGAAAGCTGGGCATTGACAGGAAGCAGTTGATAGTTCTTGGGATGCTTGTAGGGACAGACTATAATCCTGGGGGGATAAAAGGCATAGGCCCTAAGAAGGGGCTTGAGCTGGTAAAAAAGCACAAGGGAAGCTACGCTGACTTGTTCAGGGAGGTGGGATGGGCTGATTATTTTGAGGAAAGCTGGGAGAGCATATACAAATTATTTGAGCAGATTCCTGTTTCAGACAATTACAGGCTTAAGTGGGGCAGGCCGGATAAGGACAAGGCAGTAAGCTTTTTATGCAGTGAGCACGATTTCTCAGTTGAGAGGGTCTCTAAAACCATGGATGAGCTTTTGAAAAGCTCTGGAAGCCAGAAGGGATTGGGGGACTTCTTCTGATAAGATGAACCTGAAACAGCTTTTAAGGAGTAAACTAACTGAAAATGAGCTCGCCCTTGTAAGGAGGAGCTTTGATGTGATAGGCTCAATAGCTGTTATAGAAATTCCAAAGGGGCTTTCTCGGAAGCAAAAGCTTATTGCAGAGTCAATATTGCGCTCCCATAAGAACATAAAGACTGTAGTCAAGAAGGCAGGCTCTCATTCAGGCGTGTTCAGGGTTCAAAAGCTGAGGCATTTGGCAGGCGTCAAGTCAAAAGAGGCTGTTTACAGGGAAAATGGGGTTGTGATTAAGCTTGACATAGAAAAGGTGTATTTTTCCCCAAGGCTGTCTTCTGAAAGGATGAGGATTGCCAGGCAGGTTAAGAAAGGCGAGAGCATACTTGTCATGTTCTCAGGCTGCGCTCCCTTTCCGATAGTCATATCAAAAATGTCAGAGCCTCGTAAAATAACTGCAGTGGAGATAAACCCTCTGGCGCACAGGTATGCTGAGGAAAACATAAGGCTTAACAAGGCGAACAGCATTCAGCTTATCAGGGGCGATGTCAGGAGGGTTGTCCCGGGGCTCAGGGAGAAATTTGACCGGGTTTTGATGCCCCTCCCAAAGGGAGCTTCCCCTTTTCTTCAGTATGCGCTGCGCTCAGTAAGGCGGGGAGGGATTGTTCATTATTACGATTTCCTGAAAGAGGGGGATATCCCTGGAGGCGCTATAAGGAAGATTGATGATGCCTGCAAAAAGCTCAATAGGAGTTTTAAGGTAATTTCAGTTACGAGATGCGGGCAGCTCTCCCCGAGGGCTTACAGGGTTTGCGTTGATTTTAGAATACTTTAAAAAGCCAGGCAGCTTGCTTCTCATCGCGCTATGATTTGGTGAACACCCGCTGAGGCGAAAGCCGATGAAGAACGGAAGTAACTTATGAGCGCGCTTTTTAGTTTGTAGTTAGTGGTTTATTGTTTTTAGTTGGTGGTTCAGAACTACGAACGATTCACTACGAACTACCCAAACATCTCCCTGAAATTGCCCTCTTCAGTGTCATCCCTTGATTTGATTTTCTGGACAGCATTCTTGAAGTCATCTTCCGTAACTGTTGTCCTGTTGTCCCTGATTGCAAAATATCCTGCCTCAGTGCATATTGCCTTTATTTCAGCGCCTGACAGATATTCTGTAAGCTCAACTATCCTCTGGATGTTTACTTCGCCCATGCTCATCTTCTTGGTGTGGACATCAAAAATCTCCTTCCTTGCCTCCCTTTCAGGAAGCCCCACGTAAATCTGCCGTTCAAGCCTGCCAGGCCTCATTATTGCAGGGTCCAGTATGTCCTTCCTGTTTGTGCACCCGATTACCTTGATGTTCCCGAGCCTCTTGAACCCGTCAATTTCTGCGAGGAGCTGCATGAATGTTCTCTGAACTTCACGCTCTCCTGAGGTGCCTATCTCTATCCTTCTTGCTGCTATTGCGTCAAGCTCATCAACAAATATTATGGCTGGCGCTTTTTCATTCGCCAGCTGGAATATCTCCTTCACCATTTTTGCGCCTTCCCCTATGAATTTCTGCACAAGCTCTGAGCCTACGATTTCTATGAATGTTGAGTTTGTTGAAGATGCTACTGCCTTTGCAAGCAGGGTTTTTCCTGTCCCGGGGGGGCCGTGGAGCATGATTCCCTTTGGGGGGTCTATCCCTACTTTTTCAAAAAGCTCTGGCTTTAGCATGGGCAATTCTATTACTTCCTTGATTTCGTTTATGTGGGAGTGCATGCCCCCGATGTCTTCCCAGGATATCTTTGGTTTTTCAACAATCACGAATTTCTCAACATTGTGCCTTTTGACAGACCTTGATTTTTTCACTATGGTGAGATTTTTCTGCTCTACAAGAACAGCATCACCCGGCTTGAGCTTTTCACATTCAGAGGATACCTCTACAAAGAACTGGTTTCCGTTTGGTATCTTTATCACTGCCTGGTTTCCATATAGCTCCCTTACCTCGCAGAGCATGAGCGGAGTCCTCCTGTAGCGCTCGACCTCGCTTCTTAGCTGGTTTACTGTTTCCCTGAGCATGTTGCTTTCTTCTTCAAGCTGGTTGATGTTCACAGTGTATCCGTACAGTATTTCGCTTATTTTCTCGTCATTTGGCTTGATTTTCTCACTCCTCTGATCTTGTTATTGTGACATCTTTTATGTGAATCTGGGGGACTGTGATGGGGTTTTCAAGCTCCCAGCTCATTATGCTTCTGGAGTCGTTGCTTGAGGCCGCCGCCCTTTTTAGCATCCCTGCAAGGTTGTCGCTTATTCTCAACCCCTTTACAGCCTTTTTGATTCTCCCGTTTTCAATTAAAAACAGCCCATCCCGCGGAATTGTTGAAAAATCCCCTGTCGTGTGGTTTTGGAACCGGGTATACCATATGTTGGTTACGAGCAGTCCTTTCTTTATTTTCCCGAGGATTTCATCTTTATTAAGATTTCCCTTTTGAAGCATCACGTTGATTGGCCTGGGGCTTATTATTCCTGCGTTTGCAGTTGTTCTTGTTTTATACTTCTTTGCAGTTGATGTGTTGTGAAGGTAGCCCTTCATCACGCCCTTATCTATTATATTCGTTTTCCTTGTGGGAGCGCCCTCTTCGTCAAATTTTCGCGAGTTTATTCCCCAGTCAGCTGTAGCGTCGTCAATCATCGTAAATGTATCGCTCCCCACTTTTTTCCCAACCTTGCCTCCGAGGAATGACAAGCCTGCCTCAACTGAGAAGATGGATGCGGAATTTGCTACATGTTCCATTAGGTTTGCCGTGGGAAGGTGCTCAAAAAAGATGTCATACTTCCCCTGCTTTAGCGTTCCGGGGTTTTGCGATAGCAGGGCTGTTTCAGCTGCATTTTCTGCTGTTTCTGCGTGCCTGAAATCTTCTGTCCTCCTTGATGCAAAAACACAGTGCCCTGAGCCATCATTTTCTGCAAGCGCCCTTATTGAGAAATACGCCTTTGTTGACTTGTCATTTGCTTCAACATTGTTTGAAGTCAAAAGATAGTAATAGCTCGCTGTAGTGTCAAATATTCCTGAAGCCCTTTTCACTCCTTTGGCAAGGCAAGTGTTTATTGAGTCTTCAACATATCCGCACAGGTCCAGGTCAATCATTTTCTTGTCAAAAGATTCAGTTTCCCTGTACTTGAATGGGCCCTCTGCAATCCCCCTGTATTCCCTGTTTTCACTCACAGACCTGGATAGCTTTTCAAGCATTCCGATTGCCTTGTCAACTGATTTTCTGTCAATCCCCGCATTTGTTGCAAGGGTTCTCTTGTTTATGGATGCGAAAATCCCTATGGTGGTTACAATCCATCTCTGCGAGGTGCTTATCTTGTTGTTGGAGAATTTTATCTGGGACTGGTTCCTTTCCTCAGCTGAGATTGCAAAATCCCCTGCAAGGGGTTTCAGCCTTTTTGATGCGTATTCCGCTAGTTCTATGGCTTTGTTCATTTCAGCTTTATCCCCTTTATCCTGATTGATGGGCCTCCAAACCACACTGGCAGCGCCTGCATTGGCTCTCCCTTTCCGCAGGTGCCTGCATGGTATTCCATGTTGTTTGCAACAGCGTCAATTGCCTTGTAGAGCGCGTGTGTTGTTATCTCTATTGTAGGGCTAAGTACGGGCTCTTCAAGCCTTCCATTCCTGATGGCATACGCCTCAGCCCCCACATATTTCTGGTTGACTCTCTTGTCATCTATGTTCCATTCTGTGAAATTTTTTATGTAAACGCCTTTCCTTACATCCTCAATAAGCTCTTCCTCTGTGAAATCTCCAGGGGCTATTGCTGTATTTGACATTCTGGGGATTGCTTCCCTATCATAGCTATTTGCCCTGGCTGATGCGTTGATAGGCATTTTCATTGCTGCTGATGTTTCCCTGCTGTGCAGGAATCCTGATATCCTGCCTTCGTTCATCAGCTGTTTTGTTTCAGCCTTGGCTCCCTCATCATCATAAAGGTAAAATCCAAAGCTGTTTGGTATTGTGGGGTCATCTGTGATGCTTACAGCATTGCTTCCAATCTGTAGGCCTGTTGACTCCTCAGTTATGAACGACTCGCCTGCCTGTGCAGCTTCCCTTCCAAGAATCCTGTCAGCCTCGTAGGGGTGCCCTCCGCTTTCATGGACTATTATTCCTGTTATCTGGGGCCCCACTACTGCGTCTATTTTTCCTTTAGGCGGGCTTACGCCTTTTTTCATGTTTTTTCTCAGGTTAACTATGTCTGCTGAAAGGGTGTTCGGGAGGTCAAATTCACGGACTGCCTCAAACCCTGCCGCCTTTCCGTACTGCCAGTATCTTTGTGAGCTTTTCCTGCCCTCAATCAGGGTTATGAAATAATAAAAGTTGACTCTCGGCACCTCTGAGAAAATCCTTGAGCCTTCGCTGTTGACGTAATACTTTTCATTTATTGTGTCTGACAGGGAGAAATACCTGGCAGGTGCCTTGGCGTTTGTGCTCAATATGGCCTTGTCAATTTCAAAAAGCTCATTCAGCTTTTCCCTCGGGCTTATGTCTTCCAGGTTGGTTTTCTGCACAACCTTGTACTTGTCAATGTGCGGTTTTGCTTTTGTAAGGGATATGCTGTTTTTCAGCCTTGAGCATGATTTAGCGTCTTTGATAGCCCAATTGACTGCATTCCTGATTCCATCCCTGCTAAGGTTGTTGGTTGCGGAAAACCCCACAGTCCTGTTTATGAATACCCTGATGCCCATCCCTGTGCTGTCGTCAAAGGCTGATACCTCTGGTATCCCGTTTTTCAGGAGAAACCCGTTATACACGCTCCTTTCAAGCCGTATGTCGGCAAATTTGGCGCCTTGCTTCAATGCTGATTCCAGTGCGAATTCTGCAGAATCAAAGTCAACAGCCATCAGTTTTGGAACGCTGGCTGATTTTTAAATTAATCGGTTGGTACGGAAACCAGCTCCTTGTTCGCCCTCGTCAATATATCACATCCTTTTTTCATTGGTAAATTCCTGGCTCTATTGTGATGAACATGCCCTCCTTAAGAACGCCTTTTGAGCCAGGGGATATCCTGAAACCAGAGTCATGCACCTGGATGCCTATATGGTGCCCTAACCCGTGTATGAATGCATTCTTGTGCTCTCCAAGCGCATTTCTCGCAATGGAGTCAAGCTCTTCTGCAGTAATTCCATCCCTTGCCGAGTCAATTGCTGCTTGCTGTGACTTTTTTACAAGCTCGTAAAGCTCCCTTTCCTTTTTTGAGGGGTTTCCTATGTATATTGTCCTGCTCAAGTCAGAGCAGTATCCGTTGTGCCTTATCCCGAAATCTATTACGCAAAAGCCTGTTTCAATCTTTCCATTTCCTGAATAATGCGGCATGGATGCATTTTTTCCTGAGGCTGCTATGGTATCAAAAGATGGCCTGCTCCCGAGTTTTATTGCTTCAAATTCAAGGAAGTTCTTCACTTCCAGCTCTGTCTTGAAGTCAAATGAGCTTATGCATTTTTCAATTATCCTGTCTGTGAGTCTGCACGATTCCCTTATCTTTTCAGCCTCTTCTGGCGTCTTGATTTGCCTTAGTGAGCTTACGCTGTCTGATACGTCTGCGAAAATAAATCCCCTTCCGATTGCCTGCAGGGCCTCATAGTCTCTTGTTGTTATGCAATCCTTGTTGATTCCTATGACTTTGCTTCCCTTGAGGTGTTTCGCCAGCAGGCTTTCCCTCTCGTAGGACCTTTCAAAGGATTCTGCATTTTTCACCCTTGAATTGTTGAGCACCCTTTCAGCCTCAAGGCGGGAAACTATGAACACTGGCTCGCTTTCTGAAGGAACAATGAGGATGCACCTTTCAAGCTCTATTCCTGCGAAATATGGTATGTTGGGGTCTGTGTCAAGAAATACGCATGCATCTATTCCCTGATCGTCAAGAATCTTTTGGAATTCACCAAGCCTCATCTGGTGACCTCAAAGGCCCTTACCTGCTCCATCAGCTTTTTTGCCCTGCTGTTGGACTTGAAATGCTGTCTTACAGGCTCTAGAAGTTCATTGATATGGGCTGCAACAGCCGCCTTCAGGTCTGATGGGTGTATCCCGCCTTTTGAATAGTCTGCAGCAAGATTGTCATAGGACTCATAGCTGGAATTTCCCCCGAACTTTTCTTGGCGTTTTACCTCTAATTTTTCGTACTTTTCAAATATTATGTACTTGCAGTACTCAAGAATCGGATTTTCATCAGCCTGCTTCACAGGGCAATACGCCTTGTCCAGCTTTCTTTTTACTTCAGCTTCAGTGTCTGTCATGAATATTGCG
>JACPTE010000028.1 GCA_016192945.1 Candidatus Woesearchaeota archaeon | reverse complement strand
ACCTGACAGATGATATAGAAACGATGTACGAAAAAACGATAACCAAGTACGGCACAGGAGCCAAAGTAGACGCGCCAAAAAGTTTCTTAGGCAGAAAAGTCTACGTTCTCATTAGAAAAGATTGAATTTCCACGCAACGCCGGTTTTGTGAGCTGTCAGGTTAGTGTTTTGTGTGTGTTCGGATTAGATGAATTTCTGCCACTGGACACTGGACACTGGACATGCTGGTGTAAAGTATTTAAGGCAGGATGCAGGCTTTCCTGTCAAAAGGGATGAGGTGGTTGGAATGGGCTGGTCTAGGAATTCAAGGCTGATGAGGGAGCTGCTGGATTACATGAGGCAGGAGAGCGATTTGAAGGCTGCATTGGTTGATGGGTGCGGGAATGGAAGCAATCTCCTTATCAGTGATAATCCTGGGAGCAAATCATGTTTCAGGCTGTGGTGACTACTGGATTGTCCATCCGCCGTCAACTGCCAGTGTTGTGCCTGTCACGAATGATGACTCGTCTGATGCAAGGTAGAGTGCTGCGTAGGCTATGTCTTCCGGCTCGCCGAGCCTTCCGATGACTGTTGACTTGAGCATTGACTGCATCATTTCCTTGTTGTTCAGAATGTCTTTTGTCATTGCTGTTTTTATTATTCCCGGGCAGATGGCATTGACCCTTATGTTTTTGGGCGCGAAATCCAGGGCCATTGACCTGGTTAGCTGTATGAGCCCGCCTTTTGATGCGCAATAGGCTGCTATTCCCCCGAAGGCAACCAGCCCTGCTATGGATGCTGTGTTTATTATTGAGCCCCTGCCTGCCTTAATCATTTCAGGTATCGCGTATTTTGAGCAGAGGAATGCGCCTTTCAGGTTCACGTCTATTACCCTGTTCCAGTCTTCCTCTTTGGTGTCAACTGCGTTTCCCCAGCGCACTATGCCTGCGTTGTTGAACAGCACGTCAAGCTTTCCGAATTTTTTTACTGTATCTGCTACAAGCTTTTTTGCGTCGCTGTTTTTGGAGACGTCTGCTTTTATGAATATCGCCCCGCTGATTGAGCTTGCTGTTTCCCTTCCATTCTTTTCATCATAGTCTGCTACGGCTACTTTTGCGCCTTCCCTGGCGAAGATGATTGCAGCTGCCCTGCCTATTCCTGAGCCTGCGCCTGTCACTATTGCCACTTTTCCTTCTAAGCGAGCCATTCATGCCACCTCAATTCGGGCTGCACTCTCGGTGAGCTCATTTGTTGATATGCTCTTATGCAGTTTGGAAAGCCCCTGGGCATAGCGTCTTAATGTGATTTCATCAAGCTGGAGCCTCCTCACCTCAGGCAGTTCCATCTCAACTGTCTGCACAAGCCTGGACCAGAGCTCGGCCATTTTTTCAGTGTTGCGCTCTTTGATTGGCTCCTCAAGCTCGTTTAGTATGCCTATCTGGGCGTTCAGTATGTCTATCATCCTGTTTATTATGAGCATGTCGTTGTGCTCTATCCCTGCCGCTTCCCTTGCCGTTGCCTCTTCCTTTGACTTGGATATTGCCCATAGCATCTCGTTGTTCAGCTCCCTGAGGCTGTGAAAGTCAGGCAGTTGCGTTAAGCTTATGGTGTTCCTTATTCCCTTGGTTATCTTTATTGCTGCTTCAGCTGTTTCCTGTGCAGGGGCTTTGTTTGCTATCAGGATTTTAAGCTTGTCTATCAGCAGCCTGAGGGAGTTCTCAATCAGCGAGATTTCCTTTGTGACTATCTCTGACTCCCTTGACTCTATTCCTGTTTCCTTTTCCAGAAGACTCAGTATCCTATCAGCCATTTTTTATCAATCCCTCCAGAGCATGTCTGCAGTGCAGGCTCCTATTACAGCTATTAGAGATACTGTTGCTATCTGCTTGTATGCATCCTCAAATGAGTGCCCGAATGATGGGAAGAACAGGAATAGGACTGCTATGGATATTATTATTGAAAGCGTGTATAGCACAACCATCCTTGCTGGAAGGTAAGCCAGGGCTTTTGAGTCTTTCACGTTCTTGAATCCGGTTATGTAGAGGAATACCATTCCCATCATGAAGGAGAGTATGTAGATTATTGTTGCCCTGCTCATTGTGAGCTCTTCTGCTATCTTCACGCCATAATACATGGTGTAGTGGAGTGTTGTCCCGATGAATGCCCCGATGCTGCCCTTGTACAGGTCTTTTATAGTGACCTGCGCCAGCGGGTGCTGTGTAACCTGCTGCTCTATTTCCCGCTCTATTTTTTCAAGGTTCTCAATCCCTGATATGGGCTTTTGCTCAAGCGCCTCTATTTCTTCCTCCTTTTCCTCTGTTGCCTTCTCTTCGCTTTCTATCTTTGCCTCTTCCATCAGAATCTTTTTCTGGCCTTCCAGCACCCTGTCCAGTTTTTTGCTTATAGAACCAGCTGGCTTTCTAACAGTTCCCTTGCCTTTTTTCATCCTCTTTTTCGCCATTTTATATCAGGAAGGCTTCACCTAATGTCCTTTCAGAGATTTCGCCTCTTAAATCTTTCGTTATGAGCCCTTTCACTTCCTCTTTGGAGAAGTTGCTGAGCAGCCATGCCAGCTTTATGAATGTTGTCTCTGGTGTCATGTCGCTAAAGTGCCCTAAAACACCCGCTGCCTGGAGGTCTCTTGCTGTTGAATAGACATCCATCTGAAGCCTGCCATATATTGACTGGGAAGACATGACTACAGGCATCCCGGCTGACAGGCTCTTTATCTCTTCCAGTATCTTCCTGTGCTCTGCTGTGAACTCGTCAATGCTGTTTACTGGTGCCTGGCCGAGTGCAAACCCTTCAATTACAAGCCCGTCAAAATTCCTGTACGCACTGAACTCTGAAGCGTGCATGTTTGGATGGGTTTTTACCAGCCCTACTTTTAAGCTGTCATTGAATAGCCTCAGCTGCAGCTTGCTGTCTCCGCCCCTCTTGGTGTAGGAGCCAGTCAGGAATGTAACTTTCCCGCCCTCAAAGTCAACTCTGGCTATGGCTGTTGTGTTTATTGGCCTGAAGGCATCCCTCCTGCTTGTGTGCATCTTCCTGGATTTCGTTGGGGGAAGTATAAGGCATGTAGTGTCACTGATTGTCTCGTGCATGCATAGCGCAACCCCTGAGAAGTCGGAATTCACGATGAAATATGCTGCTGACAAGAGATTCAGCGCAGCATCAGTGCTTCCCCGGTCAGAGCTTCTCTGCGAGCCAACAAGGATTACCGGTATTGAAAGCCCCTCAAGTATGAATGCAAGCGCTGCCGAGCTGTAGTGCATGGTGTCTGTTCCGTGGGTTATGATTATCCCATCAGCTCCCTTTTCTGCCTCTTTTGCAATCTCCCTTGCCATAAGATTGTAGTGTGCAAACCTCATGTCCTCTGACCACATGTTCCTGATTAGCCTGGAATCTATCTCTGCAATATCCCTTAGTTCAGGGAACATCCCAAGAATCTCTTCAGGGGTAAAGCGGGATACTACGCCGCCAGTCCTGTAATCCACCCTGCTGGCAATTGTTCCCCCTGTATGCAGGATTGATATTTTTGGAAGCCCTTTTTGCAGTGCCTTGTGGTGTTTCTGCTGAGCTGGCTCTTTTAATTCGTGGTATTGCTCCAGCACACGGACAGCCTTTATCCTTGACTTGCTTATCCCGACATTATACCCGCTGTCAAGCTTGAGTACTAGCACGTCGCCCTCTGACTCAGGGCTCGGCATTATGGTTCCTTTCAGTGTTTCATCGCTTGTTTTGACTTCAACAATATCTCCCGGGTTCGGCTTCATGCTTCCAGAGTAATTTGCTGTGTATATTAATTTTGTGAATGTTTCGTGAGAATTCACTCAGCTCTCATCTGGCTTGCTGTGTGCCTTGTTTTCCTCTCAATCTGGATTATCCTTTCAGAGGTTGCCTGCAGGTCCCTGGCCAGCATTCTTTGCACTGAGAGCATCTTTCTTTCAGAATCTACAAGGTGCTGGAGAAGCGCAAGCCTTTGTGACCTGTCTTCTATTGAGTTGGCGTGCTTTATGCCGTAGTTTATTGAGTCTATTCTGGAGTGGATGTTTCTGAGGTGGTCTGACAGCGATTTCTGCCTTTCAACAAGGGCTTTTATCTTGTAGTATTCTGTGAGTATCTCTGAGAGGTGCCTGTGAAGCCTTTCCTCTGTTTGCGGTGCGAAGAAGCTGAATATTCCCATAATCCGTGATTATGGACAATGGTTTATTAAATTTGCTGTTTGCTGGGCCTTGAAATAAAAAATCCCCACAGCAAGCTGATGGGGTATGTACCATTTGAGCACTCAAAGGCTCCCAGGGATATCAAGGAACAAACTCTACATTCTCAATATCCCTGAATTCCCTGTCTCCTGTCAGGAATTTTGCCTTATATCTTTTGGCAATTGTATAGCCTACAGCAACAATATAGGAAATATTGCTTTTTGGATTTTTTCTTCTCACTTCCTGCTTGAACTTCATGGATGACTTAAAATCCTCATCAGTTATTTTGACGCAGAACTCCCGAAACCGCTCATACGCCATTTCTGCTCCGGTTTCATTGTTCCTCATCAGGTATGCATAGTATACTTCCATAAGATTCAGGCGCGTTGTAAGTATTTTTATTTTGGTTGCGAACCTTCTATATTTTTCGTCTGACTCTGCAATTTTGTGAATTGCATAGCTGTCTAAGAAAAACGCTTCTCCTTCCATCCTTTTCTCGCATCATCCTTGAATTTTTGAGAAGGCTCGCCAGTCTTTATTTTCCCGAAAAAATCTGAAAGGTCTGTTACTTTAAGGACATCTGTAAGGAATACCTCATCCCCTTCCTTGAGTTGCCTTTCCTCAATCACTGACTTGGGCAGCACTATTCCAAGCGAGTTTCCCCATTTTCTTAATGTTGCAATTGTCATTAAAAGTTTTCTATCCCATGTAGCTGGGTTTTTCCTCCCTGAGCTGCCTTGCCCTGACCTGCTTGAACTGGTTTTTTATGCCTTCGTATGCCTCCTCTATGTCCTTGGTGACTGAAGGGCCCACTTTTTTCAATGCCTCCTCAAAATTCTTGTCAGTGACTATTTTGGCGTTTATGTCTTTTCTCAGGGCGAGTATTGCTGCCTCCCTGCAGATTGCCTCTATGTCTGCCCCTACATAGCCCTGGGTTTTCTTTGCCTGCTCATCAATGTCAACATCCTTAAGGGGCATTCCTGTTGTATGAACCCTGAAAATCTCCAGCCTTCCGTTTTCATCCGGTATTGGTGTGAGCACTATCCTGTCAAACCTTCCAGGCCTTAATAATGCTGGGTCTATCATGTCCGGCCTGTTTGTTGCTGCGATTATCACTACATCATAAAGGTCCTCAAGCCCGTCCATCTCTGTCAGGAGCTGGTTGACTACCCTTTCTGTTGAGTGGCTGTCTGCGGACATTCCCCTTCTTGGTGCAAGGCTGTCTATCTCATCAAAGAATATTACTGTGGGGGATGTCTGGCGTGCCTTTTTGAATACTTCCCTGACTGCCTTTTCGCTTTCCCCGAGCCATTTTGAAAGCAGCTCAGGCCCTTTTACCTGTATGAAGTTTGCCTCGCACTCTGTTGCCACTGCCTTTGCAAGGAGTGTTTTCCCAGTCCCTGGCGCGCCGTAAAGCAGGATTCCCTTTGGGGGCTTGACTCCGAGTCTCTTGAACGATTCTGCGTGCTTTATCGGCCATTCAACTGCCTCTATAAGCTCCTGCTTGATTTCCTCAAGCCCGCCTATGTCGTCCCATCTTATTGTGGGCACCTCAACAAGCACTTCCCTCATTGCAGATGGCCTTACAACCTTCAGAGCCTCCTTGAAGTCCTTTCTGGTTATCATCAGCTTCTCAAGGAGCTCTTTTGGTATTGGCTCTTCCTCCTGCAGCTTTAGTTCAGGGAGAACCCTTCTTAGGACTATCATGGCTGATTCTTTGCATAATGAGGCGAGGTCAGCTCCCACAAACCCGTGGGTTATTGCTGCTATCTCTTTCAGGTTTACGTTTTTTGACAGGGGCATGTTCCTGGTGTGAATCTTGATAATGTCCAGCCTGCCTTCCTTGGATGGAACGCCTATCTCTATTTCTCGGTCAAACCTGCCCGGCCGCCTGAGCGCAGGGTCCAGCAGGTTCGGCACGTTTGACGCAGCTATGACAACGACCTTTCCCCTGCTTTTCAGCCCGTCCATGAGCGCGAGAAGCTGCGCAACCACGCGCCTTTCAACTTCGCCATGCACTTCCTCCCGTTTTGAGGCGATTGCGTCTATCTCGTCTATGAATATGATGCTTGGCGCGTTTTTCTCAGCCTCCTCAAATTTTTTCCTTAAGTTTTGCTCCGATTGGCCATAATATTTAGAATTGTGAAGTAGTAACAAATCTGATGTCACAAAACTGTCATCGTCAACAGTGAAATCATACAATTCCTGTTCCCCGGCGAAATTTATTTTGTCAATATTTTCCCACGCAATATCTTTTCTATGAAGTATTTCTCTTTCAACTTTGATTGAGTTATTGATTACCTTATTCTTCTCAGCAATTTTGTACAGCTTTTCAAATGCATGCAAAGTAAATTTAGCTTTGCCATACACGTAAATGTCATTATTCCTGTATTCTGAATATGGCACCTTGCTTCGAATTGCATCAATGAGCAGTAAGGGCTGGGGGATATGCTGCCATGTCCTTCCAGTGCTCTTCAGTTGAGCCAGCCTGTTTCGCTTTTCCTTACTTACAGGATTTACTAGCTGCCTGAATTTTTGCCTTCCTGAATTGCCATTAACCACTAGTTCATACATAATTCCTTTAGGCGTTTTATGCGGATTGAGTTTTGTTGCTATTCCTAGCTTCAGAATCATAAGGCTCTGCATTTCGGTCAGAAATTCGTTAGAGGCACTATAGAGCTTTGGAGTCGGATAATCCTTTGCCATGGCGACTGTCCCATCGCCATCAAAATATCCCTGAATAAAGCTGGCAACTTCTTCTTTTGGAAGGCTGTAAAAAACCGGAGGAACAACAGGAGTTTTTTTCCCGGGGGGCATTCCAAACTGGCTTAACAGTGCTGGAAGAACCTTTGAATATACGACAACTCTTCCATCAGGGTATTCCTTGCTTTTTTTTATTGAGAACAGGGCATTTAACAGTTCTTTGTAGCGGTTCCTTATATCAGGGTCATTGTTTGAAAAAGTTATTCCATCATCTGAAATATAGCCCTCAGACATTACAAGGCCAAGAAATTCCATAAAGTCACTGGATGTTTTCTCGGGTATCTTTACCCAGTTGCTTCTGGAAATGTTTCTGCCTTTTGGAGCCTGTTTTCCGTCTTTCTCTTCAAATCCATGCAGAGATATTTTCTGGCTTGCTTCAAGAAGCTCTAGTTGGTTGATTCTTGCTATAAATTGGCCTTCCTTCAGTTCCTCGAGTTTTTTCCATTTTAGTTCTCCTTTGTCATAAACAAGGAACGGCTGGTTTTTTGAGCAAATTATGCTGTTTCCGTTGCTGAATTTCACTTGGAAAGAAGGCGCTCTGAGTTTTGCTACACAGGTGATTCTTGATTTAACAATATTGCCTTTTTTTGAATACGAGAATGTTTTTATAGGCTCATCCAGTTTCACAACTTTAATTTTATCATCTCGTATTTTTTCCCCCATAGCCTTATCAAACAAATCTACTGCTTTAATAGGTCCTTTTGGATTGGTAAAAATCTTGGTATCCCCATCAACGCACATTATCTCCGGACCGTTTATCAGCAGGAAGTGCGCATTTGTCTCGTTTGCAACGGCTTTCGCCAGCAGCGTCTTTCCTGTCCCAGGGGGCCCGTGCAGCAGGACTCCCTTTGGCGCCTCTATCCCGAGCCGTTCAAATATTTCAGGGTGCTTCAATGGAAGCTCAACCATTTCCCTTATCTTCTTGATTTCCTCGCCAAGCCCGCCGATATCCTCATATGTGACTTCCAGAGCAGCTTCCTCTGAAACATCCACAGCCTCAGGGTTGAATACCACTTCTGTCAGGTCGCTGACTATTATCGGCTGCTTGGGCATGGTGTCCACTACCAGGAATTTTATGTCGCCGAACCCGAACCCGTAGACATCCTCGTCAAGCATCCTGAAGATGTCCTCAAACGGGCTGTGCGCCATTGTAGCCCGCCTTCTTGTTCCCCCGCCGAGAGCCACTATGTCGCCCTTCATCAGCGCCCTTCCAAGAAGACCCTGCTTGAACAGTTCTGATGATGCCCTGATGATTATGCCTTTCCTGGCAGGGGCTATGGTTACTTTTTTACCCTCCTTGACATCCGCCTTCTGGATGGCCACAAGGTCGCCTATGCTGGTCTTGGCATTCCTTCTTATTATGCCGTCCATCCTTATTATGTTGAGCCCTATGTCCCCCGGGTATGCCCTGTCTGCGATGGCTATTGTCTTCCTGCTGCCCTCAATCTCTATTATGTCGCCAGGCCTTGCCCCTATCTGGTGCATGAATCCGGTGTCCAGCCTTACAATTCCCTTGTTCACGTCATCCTGGACTGCCTCTGCAACCTTGAGCTTGAGTTCTTTTTCTGGCATGGCCTGAAGTATTATCAAGTAATAAATAAAGGTTTCTAATCAGGCTAATAGCCATCAAACTCAGAATGAGCTGTTTTATTCGTCCCTTTTCACTTTCGGCAGAGGCACTGGCGGGGGGAGGTTTATGTCCCTGCTGAGTATGAGCGCCTCAATATTGCACCGGGTAAGTGCAGTGTCTATGACTTCAGCCATTATTTCCTTGGGTATTGTCTTTGACTTCTGCCAGCCCTTGATTATCTCATCATTGGTCTTCTGGTCGCCAAGGTAGAGTATCTCGCCTGTGAAAAGAAGCCCGCCAACATCAGGCTCGTATTTTGATGTGAACTCAAACTGGAATGTGACGCCCTTTTGTTTCTGCTTGCCAAGCGGGAAGTCAGACTCCTCAACATGGGTTACGGACACGTTGTTGTTTATGTCAACCTTTCCTGTAACAGGGTTTCTTTTCTCTATGTTGATTTTCTTGAAGTTAAATCCTATAATCATGCACACCACCCGAAATTATGGCAATCGCATAAGCCTGAAAATTCTGATTATGCGGTTGCTATCAGGTTAAAGGCGCCTGTTTTTAAAGTTATTGGTAGTGCCAACTTTTTTGTGCAATCCCTCATCAGACACAAACTCCAGGATTTCCTGCTCCAGCAATTCCGGATTGTTGAGCGGGATTATGTGGTTTGCCTCTGGCATTATCCTCAGCGAGGAATTTCTTAAAAGGCTGTACATCCTCTTTGAAGAGTCTGCTCCTACCAGCAGGTCCTTTCCCCCGACAATCAGTAATGTCTTTTTGTCCATCTTCCTGAGGACTGATGTTCCTTCAAAGCTGGCCAGCTGCTGGAATGAGAAGAGCCAGGAGCGCAGGGAAGTATGCTTGATGTCTGAGTATATCCTCTTAATGTCCAGGTCAGAAGTCCCGGCAAACCTGGTGAAGTCCCTGTGGCTTAATGTCTTTGCCGTTCCTTTGTATCTGGCTATCCCGCTTAATATGCTCTTGATTGTGCCTATTTTTAGCAGCCTGGCTAGCCCGGGGGCGTTGTGCGGGGAGCTTATCAGCACATATGCCCTGGCTTTTTTGGGGAACAGCTTGTAGAAATTGATTGATATAACGCCTCCAAAGCAATGTCCTACAAGTATGAATTTTCGTATTTTTTCCCTTGTCAGGACAACATCCACATCCCTGGCAAAATTTTCCAGGCTGTAGCTTTCAAATGAGTCCGGCCTTCCTGAAAGCCCGTGGCCCCTCAGGTCAATGGCAATGGTTGAAAAACCATGCTTGTGGAAAAACCTCCTGATTTCGCCCCATACAGTCAAGTCCCCTCCAAGCCCGTGCAGGAAAACCAGAAAGTCCCTGGAATGCCTTGCTATGCGGTAATTTATCTTGGCCCTGTCAAAGCTCCTTATTGCCTTTTGCATGCGTAGAAAACTATTTAAGGTGCTATTTATAAGTTGTCAAAAACGCCAGTCACAGGCTGGTGTTATGCTCAGAATCCCGATTTGGAAATTGGTGGAAAATTCTGGCATTGCTGAATGGTGGGGGAGGCTTAAGATGAGAATCGCGATGTTCACTGATTTGTTCTGGCCTATTAATAATGGAGTCGCCACATCAATTATGAATTCCTCAAGGTGGCTGGCAAAGAATGGCCATAAGGTGATGATTTTCGCCTCTCATTCTGATAATGCGCCAGCCAGTCTTGGGAGGAACATTTCCATTTTTTATTGCAAGCCCATGAGGAATCTTAAGCTGATAAATTATAAGGACTTCAGCCTTGCGAGGCCTGGTCTGGGCGTTTTCAGGAAAATAAGGGAATTTAAGCCTGATGTTATCCATGTGCATTCTCCTTCCCCTATCGGGTGGGCTGCCTTGGTCTGCTCAAAGCTTTACGGGATACCTGTTGTAGGGACTTATCACGGCTTCCTGCAGGATTTTCTTGAGCATGCTGCACTGCCGAGGCGGATTACTAAGAGCGAGTTTGCAAAGAAAGTCGCGTGGAGCTACACCCGGAATTATTTTAACAGGTGCGATTTGATAATAGCTCCCTCGGCTGCTGCAAAGGCGGAGTTTGTAAGGAATGGGTTTATGAGGTATAAGATAAGGGTGGTTTCCAATGGCATTGATCTAAGGAATTTTCATCCGAGGAAAGCCAGAAGGAAGGGCAACGTGATATTGCATGTTGGAAGGCTGAGCTATGAGAAGAGGATAGAGGTTGTAATAAGGGCATTCAGCATTGTGGCCAAAAAAGACAAGAAGGCTGTGCTGGTGATTATAGGTTCAGGCCCCCAAGAGGGTTGGCTTAGGAGGATGGCAGGCAGCCTCCTCGGCAGCAGGATAAAATTCTTGGGATTTGTAGAGCACAAGAGGCTTGCAGATTACTACTCGTCCTGTGATGTTTTTGTAACCGCATCAACAATAGAAACAGAAGGCCTCGTGATTCTTGAAGCCATGGCCTGCGGGCTTCCTGTTGTCGGGGTGAATGTAAGGGCAGTCCCTGAAATTGTCAGGAACGGGGTGAACGGCTTTATTGCTGAGGCTGGAAATGCGCCCCAGATAGCAGGTTATTTGGAGAGGCTTTTGAAGAACCCGGGGGAGCGTAAAAGACTGGGCAGAAATTCCTTGGGCATTGCAAGGGGATTCTCCCTTAATAAGACTGCGAAGTTGCTTGAGAAGGCTTACACAGAGATGACTTCAAAAAAAAAGCGTATTCAGTAGGGGGAAACCTGGTTTAAGCTGCTTCATCCGGCTTTCTTCGTGAACAGAAAAAAAATAAGTATGTAAAGGGCTGCAACAGTTGTCATTGAGAGAAAAGTAGCTTGTGGGCTTTCAAGAACATTAGGGAAGAAAAGGTCAATGCCAATCATTTTGAAATAGTTGAGCCATGTGAACTGGCCTGTCTTCAGGGAGTATGCAGCCAGCACGATTAAGTGTACAGCAGCGCTTATCACCACGAACTTGAGCAGCGCATCCAGCACCCTGTTTTTTGAAAGCATTATCATCTTGGCTTTAGGCAGTTTATTCGGAATATTTAAATATTGCCTGAACTGCAATGAGCTATGGGCATTAAATGGCTGCTGAAAGGCTTTTTTCACCTGATGTCAATGAATTTCGAGCTTTTTATTATTATTGTTTTTATTGGAATCATCTTCTGGCCTCTGGCAGTGTTCATGCTTATAGCGCATATAATAGATTATAGGATATTGAAGAATTACTATCTGAAAAGGCAAAAATGGGGGCTTAACATCTGCTGTGGGAACACTGATGGAGGAGGGGTTAACGCTGATATTGTGGAGAGGGACGTGCCTAATTTCATCCTGGTAACGAGCATTTACAGGCTGCCTTTTAAGGACAAGGAATTCAAGAATGCCCTATGCTCCCATACCATGGAGCACGTGGAAAGCCCGGGAAAGTTTTTCAGCGAATTGAAAAGGGTTTCTGAAAAAGTCAGTATTCTCGTTCCTCCTGTTTGGGACATAGGATGCGTGGGGCATGTCAGGGAGCACAAATGGCAGTTCCTGACACTATTGACTATGCACACTAACTCGCTTCCAAGGAGGATAAAGCTCCCATTCTGGTGGTATCAGAAAAGATTTGGGCAGGTTGTGTCTGATTCCAAAAAAGTTTTATAAAGCCGATTAATTTCCAACAGGCAGATGAAAAATCATGAGGTTAGGAAAATAATGCATGTAATCACGAGAAGGGGCATGACTGTCAACGAGTTGGTTAAGGAGATGTCAGGCTCTGGCGTTATGGGCGCTGGCAGCCTTGCGAGGGCTGTTGACATTACAGAAGCCATGATTAAGGACAAGGACTGCACTGTTTTCCTCGGCCAGGCAGGCGCCATGGTTCCTGGAGGCATGAGGGAAATCCTGATTGAGATGCTTGAGTCCGGCTGGGTTGATGTTTTCGTTACCACTGGAGCCACATTGACCCATGACCTGGTTGAGGCACTGGGATTCAGCCATTACCAGGGGAACGCTGATGCTGATGATGCAAGGCTCCACAGGGAAGGCTGGGACAGGATGTATGACAGCTACATGCCTAATGAGGTCTATCCCGGGATTGAGGACTTCCTCAGCCCTGTCCTTAAGGGGATGGTAGGAAGGGAGTGGACAATCAGGGAGTTCCTGTGGGAGATAGGAAAAAACGTGAAATCAAGGTCGCTGCTCAAGGTTTGCTCTGAAAAGAAGATTCCGGTTTTCTGCCCTGCTATCTCTGATTCGGGGATTGGCCTCCAGGTATGGGGCTTCATCCAGAAGCACAAGCTGATGGTGTCTGCCTTTGATGACCTGAAGGAAATCCTGGACATAGCGTGGACTGCAAAGAAGACCGGCGTAATCTATATAGGCGGCGGTGTCCCTAAGAATTACATCCAGCAGGCAATGCAGTTCAGCAAGCAGGCTGCTTACGCAGTGCAGATAACCACTGACAGGCCAGAGCCAGGAGGCAGCTCAGGCGCTCCCATGCGCGAGGGAATCTCATGGGGAAAGCTTGGGTATGACGCGAAGCATGTTGACCTGTTTTGCGATGCCACTATCGCGCTTCCAGTAATGCACGCTGCGCTGAAGGAAAGGATTCAGTGATTAACCATGCAAATACACCGGATTTGACATGAACCCTGGTTTTGTCAGCTATGCTGCAAAAAAAGGGCTGGATGTATTTTCTGCTGATGCAATGAAAAAAGAGTCCTACAAGAGCTGTGATGTTGTTGTGCTGATTGATGTTCTCCATCACGTGGGCTTTGAAAGGGAAAAAGAAATTCTGAAGCTGTCCATGAATTGCGCAAAAAAGAAAATCAAAATAAGC
The DNA here is from genome assembly GCA_016192945.1 of Candidatus Woesearchaeota archaeon. Taxonomy (GTDB): domain Archaea; phylum Nanobdellota; class Nanobdellia; order Woesearchaeales; family UBA10216; genus JACPTE01. The sequence continues at coordinate 9,609 of JACPTE010000028.1, read as the reverse complement.
ATAAAATATAATAACTGATTCCAAGGTTGTTTTCTTATGCTGCTGATAGACACCCATGCGCATCTTGATTTGTTTGATGAGAAAGAGCTTAACGAAGTTCTTGAAAGGGCATCCAGGTCAGGAGTCAAGGCAATTGTCACCAATGGCGTTGATGTGAAGAGCAACAGGCTCTCTTTGGAGCTTGCGAAAAAGCACAGCATAGTCAAGCCTGCACTCGGTCTTTACCCGATAGAGTCGTTAAGCTTGACAGATGAGGAAATTGATAATGAGCTTGTGTTCATTGAAAAGAACAGCAGCAGGGTTTTTTGCATAGGCGAAGTAGGGCTTGACTACCTGAAAACAGAAGACCATGCAAGGCAAAAAGATGTTTTCACAAGGCAGATTATGCTGGCCAGGAAGCTTGGAAAGGCTTTGAATGTTCATTCAAGGAAGGCTGAAAGCGATGCAGTTGAGCTTCTTGACTCCTGTGGTGCAAGGAAAGTTGTGATGCACTGCTGCATGGCTGGCATGAAGACAATAAGGAAGGCTGTTGATTGCGGGTTTTACTTCTCTGTTCCTGCACTTTTGCTTAGAAGCTCCCATTTCCGCAAATTAGTGGAAACTGTTCCCAGCAATCATCTGCTTACTGAAACAGACGCCCCATTCCTGAGCCCATTCCCAGGCAGGAAAAGCGAGCCCTCAATGATTGCCGAAACAGTAAGGGAGATTGCAGCGATTAAGGGTGTAAGCAGGGAGGACTGCGCCAATATGTTGTTCTCAAACTACCAAAGATTGTTCGTTTAATCCGGAGAATCCTAAACGAAACATTTAAATAAGCCTTTTTCCAGTTTACGCCCATGGCCGCCTCCAGCTTTGGCAACGCAATAGAGTTCTTTGACAAGATTGGCATCTTTGATGTTGTCCTCCCGTTCCTCTTCATATTCACTCTTGTCTTTGCAATGCTTGAGAAGACAAGGATTTTCGGTATTGAGAAGGGCTCTGATGGAGTTGAGTATACCCGTAAGAACATGAATGCCATGGCTGCCTTTTCAATAGCCTTCTTTGTAGTTGCCTCTGCCAACCTCGTGGGAATAATCAACAAGGTGGCTGGCCAGATGGTTATCCTTCTGCTTGCCTCGTTCTTTTTCCTTCTGCTGGCAGGCTCGTTCCATCAGGAAAAGAAAGAGGGATTCTTCCTGGAAGGGAGGTTCAGGAGCATCTTTATGGGAATAATGTTCGTTGGATTGGTTGTGATATTCCTGAATGCCATAAAGACAGGCAACAAGACGTGGCTTGAGCAGATTTTTGAGTGGATACAGAACTTCGGGGTTAACGACGCAGTCCCTTCAATAGTGCTTGTGCTGATAATGATTGGAATTATTCTTTACATAACCAAGAGCCCGAAAGACAGCAAAAGCTCAGAAGCAGGCAAATAATTAAATATATATACCAGTAAGTCAAGATTCAATGTCAAACCGGTGATAATATGGCTTTAGCAAACTTCAGCAATGTTTTTGTCCAGCTTAATGAGATGGGAGTGCTTGATTCATTGTTCCCATTTATCCTTATTTTCACCATAATCTATGCCATTCTCAACAAGACGCACATAATTGGGGAGGGGCGGAAGAATTTCAATGTAGTTATCGCATTGACGCTCTCATTGATGACAGTCATACCGCATGTTATCGGAAAGTTCCCTGAGGGTGCAGACCCGATAGTCATTATCAACACAGCCATACCAAATGTTTCAGTAATCATAGTTGCCATCCTTGCAGTGCTCCTTTTGATAGGCATATTCGGCGGCAGGATGGATGTGGTTGGCACTTCGCTTGCCAGTTGGGTTGCCATCCTTGCCTTTTTGGTTGTGGCATGGATTTTTGCATCTGCGGCTGGCTTTCAGTTCATTCCATTGCCAGGCATACTTAGTGACCCTGATACGCAGGCCCTTCTGATAATGCTTGCTGTTTTTGCCCTGATAATCAGGTTTATCACATCAGATTCAAACGAGGCAAAGGTCAGCCCCGGATTTTTCAGCAACCTCCTGACTGGCCTTAAGGACTCGGTCAAGAAGCCTTAATCCAAAATGGCAACTGTTCTTGATTTGTCAGTATTAAGCGCCTTCATGCCCATTTTCAGCTGGATTTTCGCCTTCCTCCTGGTTTACGGCTTCCTTGAGGTTACCCAGATTTTCAAGAACAGGGGCATTCATGCAATGCTTGCCTTTGTCTTCTCGCTGATTGTGGCCATTTCAGGCACTGCAACAGCAGCGATTGCCAATATGGTGCCCTGGTTTCTTGTGATGATATTCTTTATTTTCATAATCTACCTTATTGCGAACTTCATGGGGCTTGGAAGCGCTGACATCCTCAAGTCTCTTGGGGGAAGCGGTGCTGTGTGGTGGATTCTGATAATAGGGATAATAATCCTGGCTGCAGGATTAAGCCAGACATTTGGCGAACAGCTTCTTAAGGCCCGGCAGGGGGGAGGAAACGTGACTCAAGTGCCTTCACAGCCTGGTGAGCCGGGTCATGGCCAGTCTGTACTTCTTATCCTGACAAACGCCAAGGTCCTTGGGATGATTCTTCTGTTTTTCATAGGCGCCTTGACAATCGCGCTGATGACAAGCCCAATAAAGTAGCCAGAAAGGGAATATTCGCTTTTCACTTTTTCTTTAATTCCTTCACAGCCCTGGACAGCTCATTAACATTCTCTGTGAACGTGGGCAGCAGCTTCTGGAAGACCTTTTCCAGTGCCTTGAGCTCTGAGCCGACATTGGTTATGTTCTGGTCATAGTCGTTGATTTTTGTCAGGAGTGCCCTTTGAAGGTTGTCAAAGTTCTGCTTCATGTCCTGCTGCCTTTGCTCAAGCGCCTTCATGCTGGCATCCATGGCATTCTTCCACTCTATTATCTTGTTTATGTCCTTAAGCAGCTCATTCCATTTTTCCTCTATTATGGCCTCTGCTATTTCCTCAATTTTTTCGTCAAAATCAGGCTGTTCCTGCCCTGTTTCAGCGTATTGGTAATCCTGCCCTTCAGGCTGGACTTGCGGCTGGGCCTGCATTGCCTGCGCTGGAGGCTCTTCAAAATAAGGCGCTCCCCTTATCGGCTCGCCTGTCCTGCCAACCTCTGCCTGGTTGAGGGCGTCAAAAATCTGGTGGGTCTTGTAGCCGCCTCTCTGCAAAGCCTCAACTATCTGGGAGTTTGAAAGGCCCTGCTGCTTTAGCTTCAGGACATCATCTGTCGGCGTGCCCTGGGCAGCCGCCTGTTGCATCTGCGCAACATTCTGTGGAGGGACCTGCTGCATCTGCATATCCTCCTCTCTTTTCTTCCCCAGTCCAAAAACCATTCCTGATATACCCTTTATGCCTTTTTTAAAACTTTTGTTTATTTGGCCTGCTCATCAACAGCCCGCTTCACTATCTTTTCAACCTCATTCTGTGTCACAAAGTTAACAGGCTCCCACAGGTTGAGGTACTTTTTGAGAACATCCACCTCTTCTTTTTTGGAAAGCGTCTGAAGCTCCTTTACAATCAGGGCCAGCTTGTCGTTTATTTCCTGCACCTGCTTTTTCAACTCCATTATTTCAGAGCTGATTGCCTTGAATTCAGCATGGCTCTTCTTGCTTGAGGAGAGCATGTTCTGCTCAGTTATCTGGACCCTTCTTACAAGGTTGCTGTACCTTTCCTCAAGTGTCCTGACTCCCCTGATGGCATCTGATGCCTGACTGCCATCCGAAAGCATGTTTTGCGTGTTTTGCTGCATTTTGACCAATTGCGGCGATGCCTGCTGCATAGGAACATATATATAGATGTTCAAAGCTAAACAGCATTACTTTGTCGCCTGCTAAATAAATGTTTCGGTAGCCTTGCAGCAAGTTTTTGGTGTTAATATGGATGAAAGAAAAGAGGGGTGCTTTAGCTGGGATGTTGTAAGGGAGGGGGAGGATAATGTCTTAAGGGTTAATTGCGACCAGTGCACATTTTTCCCCTCGCCTGAGGACAATCCCCTTGTCATGTCAAAGACCATTGAGCTTCTTTCCAAGAATCCCGGGATAAGCAGGATAGTGTTCTACCAGAAGAGGGATTACGAGTATGACTATGAGCAGACAACGATTTTTGCAGAAATTGCAAAGATGCAGCTACATCTGGCCAAGGGGGGCTTTTCTGCATACAAGGTTTTCGGCATGAACGCAAGGGCTGACCAGAGGTATGCTGAGCTCCAGAACATCATCCACAACACGATGAAGTCCGACCCTGTTTCTGCGTTTGTAGAGCTTAAAAGGATGCACAGGAGGGAAACCCTGCTGCTGGAAGGAATTGGCGCTGAAGATGCAGGGCAGCAGCAGAATTACGCGGCTTTGCTTGAGAGCTTCATCAGGCTTATTGAGGGAACGAAGCTTATCAAGCTGGCGAAACCCCACCTCGCAGGATACAGGCCTGGCGACAGGAGTGTTTACAGGGAGATTTTCAGGGCCATGACAAAGCCAGACTTCATGTTCACCAAGCTGATGGCTGCATTTCCTCCTGAGGGGGAGGAGGTTGACAGCTATATGGTGAAGAACGCGGAGGTTGCGATATTCAAGGTTCCTGACAACATCAAGCTGCTTTATCACATAACGCCCCCGGAGTTCAAGCTGTCAGAGGATAAGTACGAGCTTCTAGATGCTGCCCGCTCAATTATCTCAGAGCACAAGCCCCAAAGAAGCGAGTTTGTTGACCCTGAAAGGCTCAGGCAGGTGTTTTCAAATGTGGGAAGCGACCTGATTGAGGAGCTTGCCTCTTTCAGGGGGATTAAGCTGAGGAATTCTGAAGTGAATGAGCTGGCAAGGATTCTTGTAAGGCACACAATAGGGTTTGGGATGATTGAAGTCCTTCTCAATGACCAGAAGGTCCAGGACATAACAATCAACAGCCCAATGGGCAGCACCCCCATTTTCCTTGTGCACCAGGACTATGATGACTGCTTCACAAACATAATCCCTACCCAGAACGAGGGTGAATCCTGGGCATCAAAGCTCAGGCTGCTTTCAGGAAGGCCGCTTGACGAGGCAAACCCGATACTTGACACTGAACTTGCTATTCCAGACGCCAGGGCGAGGGTTGGGGTGATAAGCCCCCCATTAAATCCAACCGGGCTTGCCTATGCATTCAGGAGGCACCGTGACAAGCCATGGACGCTTCCGCTGTTTATCAAGAACAGCATGATTTCCCCGCTTGGGGCAGGCCTTCTCAGCTTTTTGGTTGACGGCTCAAGGACATTGCTTATTGCAGGGACAAGAAGCGCCGGCAAAACATCACTCCTGGGGGCTGTAATGACAGAGATAATGAGGAAATACAGGCTCATAACAATTGAGGACACGCTTGAGCTGCCTGTCTCAGCCTTGAGAAACCTCGGCTATAATATCCAGTCCATGAAGGTCGCAAGCGCAATGACCAGGGGCACAAATGAGGTGCCTGCTGATGAGGGAATAAGGACCACATTGAGGCTTGGCGATTCTGGCCTGATTGTTGGCGAGGTCAGGTCCACTGAGGCAAAGGCGCTTTACGAGGCAATGAGGATCGGTGCCCTTGCAAATGTGGTTGCAGGCACCATTCACGGCGACTCCCCCTATGGAGTTTACGACAGGGTTGTCAACGACCTTGGCGTTCCAAAGACATCATTCAAGGCCACTGACATAATAGTTGTAACAAACCCAATCAGGAGTGCGGACGGGCTTCATAGGGTGAGGAGGGTTACCCAGATAACAGAGGTAGGGAAATTCTGGGAGCAGGACCCCCTTCTGGAGAAGGGGTTCAGGGACCTGATGAAATACGACACATTAACAGATTCGCTTGAGCCAACAACAGACCTCCTTAACGGGGAAAGCGATGTCTTAAAGTCGGTCGCAGGCAGCGTAAAGGAGTGGTCAAGGAGCTGGGACTCTGTCTGGGACAACATACTCCTGAGGACCAGGCTCAAGGAAACCCTGGTAGCTTACTCAAGGGCTTACAGCATTCCTGAGCTTCTTGAGGCAGAGTCTGTAATCCAGGCTAATGACGAATTCCACAGGATTAGCGACTCTGTGATGGAGGAGATTGGCTATCTTGACAATGAGCGGATTTTCTTTGGCTGGAATGAGTGGCTCAAGTCAAGCATAAAAAAAGCAGGCATAGTCAACAAAAATGGCCAAGACTGATGACACCCAAAGGGAAGAGGACCTGATAGCCAAGTACAAGAAAAGGCTTGAGAAGGAGTTTTCTGAGAAGCCGGGCAGCGAAAGGGGCAGGGATTTCTCCACAAATTATCTTGACTTCAAGAAGGAATTCATGCCAAAGCACCTGACACTTTACGAGGAGCTGTGCAACAAGAGCGAGAAGCTCCTGAAGGTTGTCCCTGACAAGAAGAAGTCAGTGGAGCTGAATGAGCTGATTGGGCTGTGCCACCTGAATGTCACGCCTGCAGGGACATTGAGCTTTGCCATACTTTCATTCCTTGCGGTTTTTGTAAGCCTGAGCCTGATTGGGTTTGTTGTTTTCAGGGAGCTGTTCTTCGTGGCTTATGCCCTGATTATAAGCGCCCTGGTTATGTACGCTCTTATCAAGCTGCCTGAATTCTTCGCCAACAACTGGCGCCTGAAGGCATCAAACCAGATGGTCCAGTCAATATTCTTCATAGCCACTTACATGAGGCATACCTCAAACCTTGAGCTGGCAATAATGTTTGCCTCAGACCACCTCGCCCCCCCGCTTTCCCTTGACCTGAAGAAGGTTCTCTGGGATGTTGAAACTGAAAAATACGACTCAATAAAGGAGAGCCTTGACAATTATCTCCAGACATGGGAAAAGTGGAATACTGAGTTCATTGAGGCCTTCCACCTGATTGAAGGCTCCCTGATGGAATCCTCAGAGGACAGGAGGCTTACAATGGTTGACAAGGCGCTTGACGTCATGCTTGAGGAGACATACGAGAAGATGCTCCGCTACGCCCACGAGCTTAAGGGGCCTGTAACCATGCTTTACATGCTGGGCATAATACTGCCCATACTCGGGCTGGTAATCCTGCCCCTTGTGGGGACATTCATGGCAAAGGACAAGCCGTACACTGTAGCGCTTTACATAGCCCTGATTTACAACATTACAATCCCCCTCCTGATTTATTATCTCGGAAAGATAGTCCTCTCAAAAAGGCCTACAGGCTATGGCGAGAGCGACATCAGCGAGGACAATCCTGAGCTGAAGCGATATAAGAATGCCACTTTCAAAATCGGGAAGTCAGAAATAATGGTCAGCCCGCTGCTTATCGCGCTGCTGGTTGGAGCTGCGCTTGTGCTTGTAGGGCTGATGCCTGCCCTGGCCCAGTTATTCCTGAGCAGGGATGCACTCATGAAGAATCATGACAGCCCAAATATTATAACAGACTTCCTGTTTGATTACAAGGTCGTGAATGGAAAGCTGACAGGCCCTTACGGGCTCGTATCAGCAGTCCTAAGCATACTAATCCCCCTGGGGATTGGCCTTGGCATAGGCATTTATTACAGCATAAAATCCCGGCGGGTTATAAAAATCAGGGACAGCACAAAACAGCTTGAGGATGAGTTCGCATCCTCCCTTTTCCAGCTTGGAAACAGGCTTGGCGACGGGCTTCCTGCAGAGATAGCCTTTGGAAAAGTAGCAGAGGTGACAAAAGACTCCACCACAGGCGAGTTTTTTGAGCTGGTGTCAATCAACATAAGGAAAAAGGGAATGGGGCTGAAGCAGGCCATATTTGACCCTGTGAAGGGCGCACTGGTATATTTTCCATCTTCAGTTATAGAAAGCACAATGAAAGTGCTGGTTGAAAGCGCCAGGAAGGGGCCGAAAATTGCCTCACAGGCAATGATAAACGTCTCTGAGTACATAAAGCAGATTCACCGTGTCAATGAGCGGCTAAAAGACCTTATGGCTGACATCATCTCTGACATGAAGCAACAGACTCACATACTTGCCCCGGCGATATCAGGCATAGTTGTAGGAATAACCTCAATGATAGTCACAATACTCAGCAGCCTCGGCGACATTTTCAAGACATTCACATCCCAGTCAGGTGAGCTTACAAATTATAAGTTCATCACAGAGATGTTCGGGTACGGGATACCTACATATTATTTCCAGCTGATAGTCGGGCTCTATGTTGTGGAGATTGTCTACATCCTCACAATACTGACCAACGGCATAGAGAATGGGGCAGACAGGCTTGGCGAGCAGGACAGCCTGGGCAAGAATATGGTGAGGAGCTCGCTGATTTATGGCGTGATTTCGCTGATTGTGATAGCCATCTTCAATACAATCGCCCTGATAATATTATCAACCCTCGGCACAGGGTTTTAAACAACAGAATTCCATAAGGCCGTACAGGAGGTTTTGACAAAGCTGCTATGCGCCGGCCGGGATTCGAACCCGGATAAGCGGCTTGGAAGGCCACTGTCATAGCCGTTAGACCACCGACGCACAAGCAGTAAGTGCTTGCAGGCAGTTTTTAAAGTTTGTTCTTATTAATTTTTTCAAGAACAAACAATCACAAACAATCTTATACGAACTTATCTGTTGTTGTCTGTTACTTTCTACACAAAACTCTCACTTTTCATATATGGAACCATCACAACCAACTAACTTAATAGTGCCTAACTATGCATGAGGTAACAAAAAAGAATGGTTCTCAAAACGCAGCAAGCTGCGGGGTATTGAACCCCTTTGAGCAATAAAAATTAGGCACCAGAAATTTTATTGCTTGTAAGAATGAAAAAAAAGTGAGAGTTAAAAAGATAGAACTATGTGTGTAGGACATTGCGTAATCCCTCTTTGTTTTCAATAATGCTTTGCTTGATTTTGTGCGCATAGAGGTTTCCACCCTGGGCAACGGAATGGCTGAATTTGTAAAGCTTCCTTCCGTTTTTATCATACTCTATTTTCATTTATGGTCAGTTATTGTCAAGATGACAGTTCAACACGATACAGGTTTTGAATTCCAAGCTTCAGAAATGTTTTAGGAATAAGCTTTTTTGATATTGGCTGTCCATATTGCGGATTTTCTTTTAGTATGCCCTTTATTCTTTCTATGGAGTTCAGGATGCTTTCAGATTCCTTATCATTTCTCTTCTTGAGTTCAAGATAGCTTTCCTTGGCCTGCTCCTTCAGGAATATTCGCACCTCTTTTCCGTAATACACCTTCAAATCTCCAATGAGCCTTCCATCATTTTCCTGATGTGCTCAGGTTCGGAATAAATCCATTGTATTCCTTTTGGTCCATACAGTATTTTCCCGCTTCTGAACAGGTATTCAAGAATGATTCTTAGTGTTTGATGCATTACCTGCTTAGGCAGCTTTCTTTTTAGTTCAGAAACCTTGACAGGCACATCTCTGTGCTCTTTCAGAAAGTCTTCTACCATCAGGACCGTATTAAGATTAGGGTATCTCTTGGCATCATTCTCTGTCTTTTCTACAATTTCAGTTTTGTTAATTTTAAGCTTAGGCATTTTTATCACCTTTTAATATCAATTGATAACTTATCAGTAACTTGGGATATATAAATATTTCGTTTTGATACCTAGAAAACCAAGGTGCCCCTACCGGGATTTGAACCCGGGTCAGGACCTCCGCAGGGTCCTATCATGT
>JACPTE010000032.1 GCA_016192945.1 Candidatus Woesearchaeota archaeon | reverse complement strand
AGATGAGGTATGGTATTATCATGAAGCGAAGGTTTACCGCAATTCTAAGTCAGGTTACTGCCAGGATTATTCTTCATAACAGAAGACGGCTTTCTTACTTCATGAAGTTGGCTTCCGCCAACTAATAACCACGCAACGCCGATACCTTGTAAAAAGAATTATAAACATTCAAGGAAAAACAGCATCATGGACAGCGAAATATGGTCAAGGAAGCATATGCCTTCAGGCAGCAAGGAAATCGCCCAGGCAGGATACAAGCTGGTCAGGGATTTCGTAACAAATTTTAGGAAAGGCAGCAAAAAAAAGGCGCTCATAATACATGGGCCGACAGGAAGCGGCAAAACATGCAGCGTCTATGTGCTTGCCAGGGAACTGGGGCTGGAAGTGATGGAGCTGAACGCATCAGACTTCAGGGACAGCGAGAGCATCAGCAGCATAGCAGGAAGCGCGTCAAAGCAGCTAAGCCTTTTCAGCAGGGGAAAGATAATACTTATTGACGAGATGGACGGAGTCTCAGGACAGCAGGACAGGGGCGGGGTTAATGCAATAGCAAAGCTCATTGACGAGACGTCATTTCCAGTAATCCTGACAGCAAATGACATCACAGACAGGAAATTCTCCCAGATAATAAAAAAATCATGCCAGGCAGAATACCAGCCCCTCAGCCACCAGGAAATATACAGCATTCTTGAGAGGATATGCTCAGCAGAGTCAATAGCCCATGAGGAAGACGCGCTGAAGATGCTTGCTATACGGGCTGGCGGGGACCTTAGGGGAGCAATCAATGACCTGCAGGTATTAAGCCAGTCCAAAAGGAAACTATGCAAGGATGATGTCAACGAGCTGTCTGAAAGGAACAGGGAGGGTGCCATGCAGGAAGCCCTGCTCAGAATCTTCAAAAGCACTGACATAAGCCTCGCGATAACGGCATTTGAAGGAATTGACGAGGAGCTTCAAAAATGCTCAATGTGGGTGGAAGAAAACCTGCCTTACGAATACAGGCATCCTGGTGAGCTGGAGAAATCATTCAACTTCCTCTCAAGGGCAGACGTGTTCTCAGGAAGGATAAGAAGATGGCAGCACTGGAGGTTCCTGGTGTACATAAACGCCCTGATTTCAGCAGGGGTTGCAATATCAAAAAGTGAAAAGAACAGGCACCAAGCAACATACCAGGAGCCAACAAGGCCCCTGAAGATATACATAGGGAACATGAAATACGCAAAAAGGAACTCAATATCAGAGAAAATAGCAGGGCAAGCCAGCTGCTCAATACGAAGGGCGAAGCAGGCCTACATCCCCCACCTCAAGGCAATATTCACCAGAAACAGGGAGTTCGCCCACCTTATTGCCAAAGACCTTGAATTGGAGAATGATGAGGTTGAATGGCTAAAGAGGTAACTCATAACAGAAGACATAACTTTTTAATAATGATGCTATGTCTTATGGAATTAAACCGATAACCATGGCAACAATAGAGGAACTGGCTGCATTCTGCAAGAAGAAGGGATTAATCTACCCGAGCTCTGAAATATACGGCGGGCTTGCAGGATTCTTTGACTACGGGCCATTGGGAGTTGAGCTGAAGAACAACATAAAAGCCCAATGGTGGAAAACACATGTGCATGACAGGGATGACATAGTCGGGATAGACGGCTCAATAATAACCAACCCGAAAGTATGGGTGGCATCAGGGCATGCAGATAGCTTTACAGACGCCCTGATTGACTGCTCAAAATGCGGCAACAGGGTAAGGGGCGACCAGTTCATAGAGGAAAAGCTGAAAATGGACACAGCAGGGCTTGACCTGAAGCAGATTGACGAGATAGTGAAGAACCACAAGCTGAAATGCCCGAAATGCAGCGGAAACTTCAAGGAGGCAACAGGGTTTAACCTGATGTTCAAGACAAGCGTAGGGCCAGCTGCAGGCTCTTCAGAATCATACCTGAGGCCAGAAACAGCGCAAGTGATATTTGCAGACTTCAAGCAGGTAACAGACACAACAAGGCTGAAGCTCCCATTCGGAATAGCGCAGATAGGAAGGGCATTCAGGAATGAGATAAGCCCGCGGGACTTCCTTTTCAGGTGCAGGGAATTTGAGCAGATGGAGATTGAATATTTCATAAGGCCTGACCAGCTGAACAAGTGCCCATACATAGATGAGTGGATGGGCTACGAGATGAATGTATTAAGCGCTGAAATGCAGGCAAAAAAGCACCCTGCAAAAAGCATGAAAGCAAGGGACTGCCTTGACAAGGGGATAATAAAGACCGCCTGGCATGCATACTGGCTTTCTTTTGAGCACAACTGGCTCACAAGCCTCGGGGTAAACCCAGCCCGCCTGAGGATAAGGCAGCACCTTGAAGAGGAAAAAAGCCACTACGCTCTTGACACATGGGACCTGGAATACCACTTCCCGACAGGATGGAGGGAAATACAGGGAATGGCAAACAGGACTGACTTGCAGGGAGTTGAGAGGGCATTCCTGGTATTCCTGCTTGAAGCATATCACGATGACAAAAGCAGGGGTAACATAGTGCTCAAGCTCCACCCCCAGCTGACGCCATACAAGGCGGCTGTCTTCCCGCTCGTTTCAAACAAGCCAGAGCTGCTTGAGAAATCAAAAGAAGTATACAGGCTGATAAAACCCGGATTCAACTCCTACTTTGACCAATCAGGCTCTGTGGGAAGGAGATACGCAAGGGCTGACGAAATCGGGGTATACACATGCGTAACTGTTGACTTCCAGACGCTTGAAGATGAAACAGTAACAATAAGGTCAAGGGATACTACAAAGCAGGTAAGGACAGGCATAAAAGAGCTTAAGGAATCCCTTGCAAAGTTCATGCAGGGAGAAAAACTGGAGTCTCTGGGAGCTGTTATTTCTTAGAAATACATTTAAAAAGCAGCAGTTTTAACCGAAGAGAAGATGGGGCTGTAGTGTAACTTGGCACAGGAGGCTAAACCTTTTGCAGGAATATCACTCGACCTTCGGGGCGCAAGCGGAAAGGGTCGAAATCGGGGTTCAAATCCTCGCAGCCCCATTTTATTCAAAAATTTTATATAAGGCATTTGATGAATCAAGCTTATATGCGGGGGTGGCAGAGCCTGGTCAAATGCGCAGGCTTCAGGAGCCTGTCCCTTAGTGGGTACGAGGGTTCAAAAGGCCGAATAGCGCAGCTATGCTATGCCTTGAAAGTCCCTTCTCCCGCATGAACAGTCAAACCAACTAAAATGCAAATAAAGGAGCTTACACCAAAGCAGGGAAATGTTGATATAGACCTTGAAATAGCCGAACTCGGCATAATCAGGGAATTCAGCAAGTTTGGGAAGGCAGGCAGGGTCCTGACAGCTGTTGCCACAGATGAGACAGGCAAGATAATGCTGACGCTCTGGAATGAGCAGATAGAGCTTGTGAAAGCAGGCGACAGGATAAGGATAAGAAACGGCTATGTAAACGAGTGGCAGGGCGAAAAGCAGCTTACTACTGGAAGAACAGGAACACTTGAGGTAATCAAACAAGATGAGAAAAAATCTTCTGATAAGAAGAAAAAAGCCAAACACAACTGAACTGTTCATGTGCTTCAGATTTCTACATGCCAAATGCCAATGGAAAACAATATAAACCCGGTTTTAACACAACATTTTGATGGGGACGTAGCTCAGCCTGAGAAGCAACGCGCTTCGGCTTAGGAGAGCTCCCTAAAGGGTCTTAAACTACGCTGAAGCCGTAGATGTCCTGGGTTCAAAAACAATGGAGTTTTTGCTCCTTTGTTGAAGTTCCCAGCGTCCCCATTTACATATTGCCAGAAAGCTTAAATAATCATCATTAAACTTAACTACGCATGCACAAAAAACAGACTGTCCTCGTGTTCTGCGCCCACTCGGATGACCAGATTTTTGGCCCGGGGGGAACTGCGGCAAAATATGCATCCCAGGGAGATGATGTCATAAGCATCGTCTTTGCATGTGGGGAATTAACCCACCCTTGGCTGAAGAGGAGAATCATTTCTGAAATAAGGAAGAACGAAGCCAAAGATGCAGACAGGGTAATAGGAGGGAAAGACGTCCTTTTCCTGGGAATAAACGAAACAGAATTCCTGAAGGAGGCTGATTCTGATTGGGTGAAGGGCAAGATTGAGCACATGATAAGGCATTACAGGCCTGACAAGATATTCACGCACTCCAAGGACGACCCCCATTCAGCCCACAGGGCTGTGAACAAAACAGTAATAGATGCGCTGGAAAAAACAAAGTACAAATGCGACACCTACGCGTTTGATGTCTGGAACCCGCTCAACTTCAGGGGCAGGAATGAGCCAAAGATGTACGTGAACATAACAGACACATTCAGCCTCAAAATCAAGGCGCTAAAATGCTTCAAGAGCCAGTGGGTCACAATGATATCCCTGCTGTGGAGCGTTTACCTGCGCGCATTGATGAACGGGCTTGATGCAGGATGCAAATACGCAGAGAGGTTCTACAAGATAAGATGAAAAAGCTGCTCATTGCCACCGACTGCTTCCTGCCGAGATGGGATGGAATAGCAAGGTTCCTCAACGAAGTGATACCAGCGCTCTCCGAGCACTACGAAATCAAGGTGCTTGCACCGGCATTCCACGGGAAATTTGAAGGCTACATTGATGTTGAAGTTGTAAGGTTCCCTGTCAGCAGGATAATGGTGGCAGACTATCCCCTTCCAAGGCCTTCATACAATGAGATAAAAAAGCACGTGCTTGAAGCTGATATTGTATGGACCCAGACGATAGGGCCTGTAGGAGCCATGGCGATAATTGCCGCGAGAAGGAACAAGAAAAAGCTGGTTGCGTACACACATTCAATTGAATGGGAGCTGTTCCCAAGAAGCCTGCAGACGCTAAAGCCCATAAAATGGCTGATCCACAAGTCAGCATCATACATCACCAAGCACCTTTACAAAAAATGCAACATGCTTCTTGTCCCATCATCAAGCATAGCAGAAATTCTGGAAAGAAAGGGGATACACACCCCGAAAAAGATAGTCCACCTTGGAACAAACACAAAAATGTTCAGCCCGCCTGAAAGCAAGAAGAAAGCAAAGGAAAAAATAGGAATAGAGCCGGACAAGCTGGTCATAGGGTTTGCAGGGCGAATAGGGCTTGAGAAAGACCTCGTCACGCTCTACAGAGCCTTTGGAAGAATTCACAGAAGGCATGATGCGGCTCTCCTGATTGCAGGGCAGGACTTGGGCGGGGCTACTGACAGGTTCAAAGCAAATCCGAATGTGATTATCAAGGGGGCAACCAACAATATAGTCCCATACCTTCAGGCGATGGACATTTACGTCCTTCCATCTCTGACTGAAACATCATCACTATCCACAATGGAGGCAATGAGCTGTCAGCTTGCCGTAGTAAGCACCCCTGTAGGGTACGTCAAGGATTACATCAAGGAGGGATTCAACGGGATGTTCTTCCAAAAAAGGAATGCTCATGAGCTGGCCAAAAAGCTGGATATGCTGCTGGGAGACAGCATAACAAGGAAAAGGCTTGGGGAGAACGCCAGGAGGACCATAATTGACAAGTTCTCATGGGACAAGACGATTGAAGAGCTCAGGGATGTGTTTGACAGGCTGTGAATAAATACCCTTTCATAACTCAAACCTTCAAACTAACCACATTACTAATGCCATGCTCGTCCATGCTTACGCCATAAAGGGTTGATGCAGAAGTCAGGACGTTGTCGTTGTGGGAAATCACTATGTACTGGGCCTTGTCCGCATACCTTTTTATCAGCTGGGAGAGCTTTTCAGAGTTCTTCTTGTCAAGGGCTGCGTCAACCTCATCAAAGATGTAAAAAGACGCCGGATGGTATTCCTGGATTGCAAAAATGAATGCCAGGGCTGTCAATGACTTCTCACCGCCTGAGAGGCCCCTTATGTCAAGATATTTCTCCCCTGTCAGGTTCACCCTTATCCTGACACCTGACTCAAAGAGCTTGGACTCGTCCTCTATAACCAGCCTTGCCTCGCCCTTGGTTGAGATGTCCTTGAAAACCCTTACAAAGTTCTCGTTAAGCACATTGAATGTGCTCATGAAAAGCTCCTTCTTCCTGACCTCTATCTCCTGCATCAGGTTCATGACATCTGACTTCTCTGAAACCAGCTTATCCTTCTTCTCAAGAAGCGAGTTGTACTGCTTCTCAACATCATCATAAACCTCCAGGGCCTTAAGGTTCACGTTGCCCATCTCGGATATGGACTTCTCGTAGCGGTATAAGTGCTCCTTGAGCTTCTCATCTGATGCCTCCTCAAGCAGCTGGACATCGGAATACTGCTCAAACTCCTGCCTAATCCCTGCAATAGCTGATGACATCTCGGCATTCTTCAGCGATACGTTGTTTATCCTCAGCTCAGTTGTGTTTATCTGCTCCTCCTTCCTTATTATCTTCTCTTCGGATTTTTGCATCTCCTCAGCCATCCTTGCCTTCTGCTCAAACAGCTCGCGATATTTCTTCCTGAAGGAAGATGACTTTTCCTCAGCATCCCTGAGGAGCTTTTTATTGCCTTCAAGCCTTGATGCAAGCGATGACTTTTCAGAATTGAACTGCTCCTGCTCCCTGTCAAGCTGCCTTAAAATCTGGGCGCTCTTTTCCTGTTCCCTGCCGAAAACCTCGCTTATCTGAAGCTCAGAATGCCTGAACTGGTTGTCAATCTGGAGAATCTCCTCTATAAGCTGCTGCCTCTTCTGCTCAAAGGCATTAAGCTCGGCAACAATTGCAGGATTCCTAAGCTCGCTTATCTGATCCCTCAGCTTCTGCTTCCGGGTCTTTATATCCGCTATGAGCCTGCTCTTCTCGCCAAGCGAGTCCTGTATTGATGCAAGCATTGAATCATCAGATGCTATCATGGCCGCAATCTCTGACTTTTGCTTGAAAGAGGCCTCCAGGTCAGATGACTCAAGGGAAAGGCTTTTCTCAGCCTTTATTATCTCGCCCTCAAGCTCTGACTTTTTCTGCTTAAGGCTGGCAATCCTCGCCTCATTCCCGGCTCTTTGGGCTTTAAGGCTCTCAACAAGCCCCTCAATTTCTGAGACCCTAGATTCCTTTTCCTTAAGCTCCCTTTCAGAATCCTGCTCCTGGAAAGCAAGCTGCCTCTTCTGCCTGAAGCCGCCATGCATTGCCCCGCTCAATTCAGCAAGGTCGCCATCAATGCTCACCATCCTCGCCTCCCCTATCCCGATTCTCTTGGCTACGTCAATACTGTCAACAACCAATGTGCTTCCGAAAACATAGGAGAAGACCTTCCTGAACCTGGGGTCAAAAGAAACAAGGTCTATGGCCATGCCGTGAACTCCTGAGGCCTTTGAGTACTTTCCGGGCTCTGAAAAATCTGCCTTGAGCTTGGTCAACGGAAGGAAAGATGCGACTCCGAGGCGGTTCTGCTTGAGGAACCTTATGCATTCTGCAGCAACATCCTCATTCTGGACAACTATGCTGTTAATCCTTGGCCCTGCTGCAACCTCAAGAGCCAGCGAGTATTTCCCCTGAACCCTTCCAAGCTCTGCAACAGTGCCATAAATCCCCTTAATACTTGTCCTCTGCTCAAGAATCTTCTGCACGCTAAGGTTTGTTTCCCTTGCCACAAGTGTTTTAGCCCTCACCCTTGCCAAGTCCTCCTCAGCTGCCTGAAGATTCCTGTTCAGCTCAGCAATCCGCGCAGCAAAAGATGAATCATCATTCAGCGCCTGGTTAAGCTCAAGAACCATCTGCTTGAACTCAGAGTGCTTTGACTTTATTGCCTCCAGCTCCAGCTTGTTTGCCTTTTCCAGCTCAGCCACCTTAGATATCTGGACTTCAATTGACTGAAGCTGAACCTCAAGCCGGTCCTTCTCCCTCAAAAGGCCCTGCTTCCTCTCAACAAGACCTGCGGTCTCTGCCTGCCTTGAGTCAAGCTCCTTCTCAATCTTCTCAATATCAAGCTCTATATCGCCTATGTTTGCGACCTTGCTGTCCCTTCTTATCTTCTCAATAGAGGCCTCAATCCTTGTCTTGTCAAGCAGTTTTGAATTCCTTGCCTTCTCAAGCTCAGACTTGGATGCTGTCAGCTCAGCAATCCTGGCTTCCAGCTCCCCAATGCCCTTTTTCAGGCCATCCCTCCTTTCTGAAATCTTTTGCAGCTCTGCATCAATTGATAAAAGCCTGTTGGCTGAAGTTCCTATGTCCACCCTCAGCTCCTCAATCTCCTTGCTAAGCCTCACCTGCTCCTTCTCGCCCTTTTCCTCAATCTCCCTGTTCAAATCGGCAATAATGGCTTTCTTCCCATCAACAAGCCCCTTAAGCTCTGCTATGTCCTGGCGCTGCCTGGCGATTTCATCATTATGCTGGGCAATGGACTTTTCAATCTCAAGCTTCTCAGACTCCTTTTTCTTAAGCTGAATTCCGAGCAATGTTGCCTTGCTCTGCCTAATCTTGTCATTAAGCTCCTTATACCTGATGGCCTGGTCCCTGTCCTGCTTGAGATCCTTGAGATGCGCCTTCCTCTCTGAAAGCAGTATATCAGCCTCCCTCAGGCTCTGTTCAACCCTTTCCAGCTCATTCAATGCCTTCAGCTTCTTGTCCTCATAGACCGAAATACCTGCAATCTCCTCAATAACCTGCCTCCTCTCCTCAGGGCTCATGTCAACAAACCTCATTATGTCGCCCTGCAGGATTATATTGTGGCCATCCGGGTCTATCTGGGCTGCAGCCAGCAAGTCCAGCACCTGCTGCCTTGTCCGCCTCTCATCATTAATCCTGTATATGCTCTGCCCGTCAGGCTTGACAAGCCTTGAAACCTTCACAGCAGGCTCATCAACCGGGAATGACTTGCCTGAATTATCAAAGAATATGGAAACCTCGCCCCTGCTTGAAGGCTTTTTTGTCTTTCCCCCATTGTAAACCAGAAAGCCGAGCTTTTCAGCGCGCATGCTCTTGGAGCTCATCCTGCCAAGCACGAAGCAGAGTGCATCTAGGACGTTAGATTTACCTGAGCCGTTTGGCCCCAAGATGACATTAAAGCCGTTGCTAAAGGGCAGCTCAGTCCACTTTCCAAAGGACTTAAAGCCATTGACTACCAGCTTCTGGATTCTAGTCATTTTTCCAAGAACTATGATTAGATTTACCTTACCGGAATATATATATTTTTCTTTACAGCACTCTTACAGAAAATAGGGCTCTGTCTGAACAACGGGACTTCTGAAAGCTAAAAACAGGCTGTCGGGTTGGCGGGACTAACAAAATTATTATAAAGGTGACTTATTTTTAGGTTTTAATGGGAAAAGAGGTCAACTATAGAAGAAAGTTTGAGCAGTTTCTTGAAAGTGTTGATTTGGGCAGATATAGAGAGAAATATAGACCTATTAAGCTTGTTGAAATGGATTTGCCAAAGAACATACATGCTTTAGCTACAATCTATAGAACATATTGGGAAGAGAAGCGATTTATTGATTTTGACGAGTTCTATTCCGAGTATTTAAAGGAAAAAGAGAGTAATTTGGAAGATTTTAGGATAAAAATAGGGATGTGCGACAAATGTTTCTACAAAGGGTTACCTGCAAGGATTTATAGGACGTGGGCAAGTTTAATTACTCAGATATAGGGAGCTTATGTTGCAGAGTCTGTATTCGGAGTAGGAACAATTCAGATGTCAGGGGAATTAGACCATGAAGAGGCTGATTTTAGAGTTTCTTATAAAAAAAGAATTTTAAATTATCAAGTTAATAAGGAATCACAGAGCAGAGAAGTTAGAATTGAAAAAGTTTCTAATAAGAAGGTTGAAGGTGAATTTGTTCAATTACCTTATTTAGTTCCTCCTGCGGATGTTTTCGAAAATCCCAAGAAATTAAACGGGGAATTTAAACTTCCGTATTTAAGGTTCATAGAAAATAAATCGTTACATAGATTGAGAAACGGTTTTGTTATTTTTACAGAGTTTCCATTTGAGATTGTTAAAAAACAAATAGATTCTTCTTAATTGAACTGGTATAACTTAATTTCTGTTGTGGTATCATCGAGTCTTTCTTCTGCTATTTGTATGTATTTCGGGTTTATTTCAAAACCGATATAGTTAAGTCCTAATTTCTTGGCTGATACGCATTCTGAACCACTACCGACAAAAGGAACTAAAACAAGCCCGTCTTTTTCAGGCTTACAAGACTTTATCAGAGTATCGCACAGGGCTATGGGTTTTTGTGTTGGATGGTCAACTCTTTCAACCATTCCAGCCCCTCCAGCAAGAGCAGGTATGGCTATTACATCTCGGGGTAATGCTCCTTTTGGGTGTCCGTTGTAAATCGTCTTTTTCCCTGCTCCAAATCTGCCTTTCGTTGGTGCTCTGATTTTACCCATAGCTCCTTTTATGAATCCTTCTGTATAAGGAACTCTTATGTCATCTCGATTAAAAACTGGCTGGTCTTTCCAACAGCAGAGTATCGCTTCGTGGCTTCTCTGCCAAAAGTTAGAGGTTGGTATTGTTTTGTTTGTGTAGTGCCAAATAAGCCATCTTTTGTGTATAGGAATTTCTACAGAAAGGTTTGCGAGAATTTCGCTGAAACCATAAATAAACATAGTTGCTGTTGGTTTCATAACTCTTATGCATTCATCAATCCATTTTTTAGACCATTCCACGTAATCTTTAAGCTCTCTTTTATCGTGATTATTACCGAAGTCTTTGCCTATGTTGTATGGCGGGTCTGCTATCACTATATCAGCTATTTCATCATCTAATTGCCTCACCCCTTCCAGAGTATCCATTTCATAAATCTTGTTCGTTTTCAGCATTTCTTATTAGCCTCTTGATATGGTTATAGTCTGATTGTTTAAGTTTTATTATTGACCTTCCCATAAGTATAGTTCCCCAACGTATTTTTTGTTCGTTAAATCCGTATATCTTTTCTTTTTTGATAACTTCCCAATTGCTTAAATTAGTTAGGCATAGCCACGCATTAGTATTCATTAGTGAACCCTCATGCCAAATCGCTGATTTTATTTATAAACTAAGGGCGTATCCCCTTTAGCAATGATACTGTGACCCCTGATTTTTCTTAGTTCCAGTAGCTTTTTATATTTCTCTTGTTCACTCTCTATGGGAGTGTTGTTTTGTTCGCAAGACATTTCGACCTCCTAGAGAACCCTTCGGGGTTCTCTTCCTACTTTTCTTTCAAATACTGCTCTATGAAGGGCTTAAGAGTTTGCCAAACCTCTTTACGCTGCTTCTTGACTTTGGCAACAAAATCTATCCAAAGGTTTCTGTCACCCCTGAAACTTATCGTATCCTTCATATAGTCATATAGTAATACAATACTACTATATAAATGTTTTTATTATGGATGAAAGATATTCTGTAAAATATAAATCTTTAATGAGTTCAAAAAGGCTTAAGGGGATAAAATACCATATAAGATATGTTCGTGATGGGGATTATAGGCTTTTTTTCTATGTAAATAATTTTTCACAAACAATTTATGCAATTTCGTTTACATAGGAAAGTTTGCTATAAGAAGCAATCAATAGACAAACTCGCAACTATAGTTTACAACATTGCCGAAATTGTTGAAGCGATTGACAAATAAGTTAGCTCTGATAATCGCAATGGTCAGTATTCTTAAAGACATAAGTTATATTCAAAGCTTGTTCTTCAATATTCAGTCCCTCAACCCGACAATCCCCTATAATTCTGCTTTTAGTCTCTTACTTCCGACAAAAATAGCAAGATTTAAATAATGTTTTTGCAGGGAATAGGGCTGTGAAAGGAAAATCAGAAGGGAAAAAGAGGACTGGAAGAAAGGATAACAAGAGAAAAGCCAGCGCAGGGAGGAAGATGCCTGCCAGGGCAAGAAGGGCAAAACCCGCCAGGGCATTCAAGCCAGCCCCCATGCCAGCAAAAGCATGGCCTGCCAAGGCAGACTCCAACGCAAATTCAAGCACAAAGATAAGCGGAGCTTATCCAACTACCTGCCCAAACTGCAAGTCAAATGACATAAGCATTGACAAGACAAACCCTCTGGAAGCAGCATCAGGGGCACCTTCAAATTTCTACACCTGCAACAAATGCGGCAACTCAGGCTATGACTTTCCTGAAATCCCGCCTTCAGACCTCCAAAGCCTTGAAAAGGAGGACTCCAATGGGCTGCCAGAATCAAGAATAGGGAAATTCCAGACCAGATATGAGTGGAAAATCGCAGGGCCGTTGCTTCTATTGCTAGGACTCTTCATTGCATTCCTGAACCAGTACAGCCAGGCAGTGCTTGGCTTCGTAACCCAGCCATTCTTTGGGCTGGTCCTGATTCTCATAGCAATATTCATGATTTATGTGGCTTATTTGAAGAGAGCATCCTACTAGAGTATTAGAGGATGAAACTCCTCAACCTTATCGCAAGGCGAATCTTTCTGGAGTAACCTTTTTATAGGGCGCACAAAACTTCCAATGAGCATGAAATTAGACCTTAATAGGGTAATATCCGGGCTCAAGCCCAGCAGCGAAGAGGCAAAAGCCGCAAACAATGCAGTCAATGACTTCAAAAAAAAACTGAAAGTAAGGAATGCCGAGCTAAAGGTTGGGGGCTCATTTGCAAAGGGAACCTGGATAGCAGGGATGCATGACATAGACATATTCGCATGCTTTGACTACCGGAAATACAGCAGTTCAAGCGACAGCCTTTCAGACCTTCTTGAAAGGCATATTTCAGGGTTAAACTACAGGAGAATCCACGGAAGCAGGGACTACTTTGAGGCAAGGCACGGGAAATACTCTCTTGAAATAATCCCCATACTCAACATTACAAAATCATCCCAGGCAAAGAACATAACAGATGTAAGCATACTCCACACGAAATGGGTCAGGGCAAACATAAATGAAAGCCTCGCAGACCAGGTAAGGCTGCTAAAGGCATTCTGCATAGCCCAAAAATGCTACGGCGCAGAGAGCTACATAAGGGGATTTTCAGGCTATGTGTGTGAAATACTGACAAGGCGCTATGGCTCGTTCATTAATGTGCTTAAGGCACAATCAAGGTGGAATGAAGGCACCCAAACGATAATAGACCTGGCAGGATACTACAAGCACAGAAATGCGCTCTCCTCGCTCAATGCCTCAAAAACGCAGGGGCCCCTCGTTATTATAGACCCTGTACAGATGGACAGGAATGCGGCAGCAGCAATCAGCCTGGAAACTCTAGAAAGATTCAGGCTGGCTGCAAGAAAATTCATTAAAAAGCCTGCAGAATCGTTCTTTTACAGGGAGAGCCCCACAGCAGAGGGGATAGTGAAAAAGAACAGTGACAAACGCCATAAGGTGATAGCCCTTCAGGCAACTCCGCTGGATGGAAAGAAGGATGTTACCTTCTCAAAAATACTGAAGGCAGCAGAGCATATCAGGAAGCAGATGGCATTCAACGGATTTAAGGTACAAGATTCTGGAATAGAATGGAATGATAACCCTGTCATATGGATTAAAACAGACATAAAAATCAGTGAAGAAACCACAATAAGCGGGCCTCCAATTGGCTCAGGCAAGCATTCCAGCAGGTTCAAAAGAGCCCACAGGAAAACCTTTGCAAAGGGCGGGAGGCTATATGCGAAGTCAAAAAGGAAATGCACTGAGCCGATGAAAATGATTTCCAGCATCATCAAGGAGCAATATGTAAGGGAAAGAGTGAAGAAAGTGATAATCCATGATTGAGCTTCTGGGGCTTGCAACAGGCATTATAACGAATTTCATATCAAGCATAGGATACCTGGGCATATTCATACTCATGGCCCTTGAGAGCACTGCAACACCAGTGCCCTCTGAGCTGGTAATGCCCTTTGCAGGCTTTCTTGCGCACC
Source organism: Candidatus Woesearchaeota archaeon (assembly GCA_016192945.1). GTDB lineage: Archaea > Nanobdellota > Nanobdellia > Woesearchaeales > UBA10216 > JACPTE01. Next base: position 15,912 of record JACPTE010000032.1, on the reverse strand, counting down.
AGGGAAGATTCAGCCTGCCAATGGTAATCCTTGTAGGCTCGCTGGGCTGCCTAATGGGCTCGCTTATCTCCTATTTTGTCGGAAGGCATGTCGGCCTCCCATTTGTAAAGAAATACGGGAAATACGTCTTCATAAGCGAATCAGAGCTGAACTGGACTGTAAGGTGGTTCAACAAAAAAGGCGACAAGACAATTTTCATATCAAGGTTCATACCTGTAATAAGGCACATCATATCAATACCTGCGGGCATAGGGAGGATGAACATATGGAAATTCTCTGCCTACACATACCTGGGCTCTCTTATATGGGTATCATTCCTGGCGTACCTTGGCTTCACTCTCCGAGACCACTGGGAGGACATAAGAAAAGTGACTGAAAAGATAAGCATTTTTATATTGGCCATTCTCGCAATGGCAATCATAATTTTCGCCTGGAAGCACATAAAAGAAATGAAAAAAAAGAAATGAAAAAATCAAAATAGAGCCAGATGAAAAAAAGAATAATAACTGCAGCGTTACTGGTTATCGCCAGCTTTCTTCTAGACAAATACGCCGCAGAGGCAGCCGCAAGCATACAAATACCGCTCCTTGCCCAGCTGGCAAGCCTCATCTCAGTAATTGCAGTGGCAGCAACATTAGTGATTCCTGCTGCAATATTGCTAATAAGAAAAGACAATAAAAAGCTCCCTGCAATGTATGCTGCAATAATCGCCTCATTTGCACTGAGCTACCTGCTCAAGTTCATTTTCGCTGTAGAACGGCCTTCAGGGAATAAAAAGATAGCATTTACAAACCTTAATGACTACTCATTCCCAAGCACCCACTCAACTGTTGCCTTCTCACCCCTCTACCTGATTGAAAAAGAGACATTCTGGGGAAAGGCGTGGGCAATATTCGCGACCCTTGTAGCCGCAAGCAGGATATACCTGGGGCTGCACAACCTGAGCGACACTGTAGTGGGAGCTGTGATAGGGTATCTGGCTGGCATGTATTTCTCAAAAAACTCCAGGTTTGAAATAAGAAAGGACTTCTTTGAGGTGAAGAGGCAGGCATTCCACCTTGGACTCGGGCTTGCAACGGCATTCCTGATATACAAGAACCTGCTGAATGCAGCATCTCTGCTGGCAATAATCGCTGCAGGGATAATCCTGTCCCTTATCTCAAAAAAGGCAGAAATACCTCTGATAAGCTGGTTTCTTGACAATTTTGAAAGAAGGGAAGATAGAAGGGGATTCCCGGGAAGGGGCGCCATCTTCTTGATGGCAGGAAGCCTCATCGCAGTAATACTGTTCCCAAGGGATGCTGCGCTGGCATCCATAATGATACTGGCATTGGGAGACTCATTCTCGCATGTTGTAGGGAAGTTCTTTGGAAGGACAAGGCACCCATTCAGCGTTAAGCTCATAGAGGGAACAGCATTTGGAATAGTAATGGGTTTCCTTGGGGCTGTGGTTTTTGTCAGCGTGACCGAAGCGCTGATTGCAGCGGCAGTATCCATGAGCCTTGAGGCAGTTGAAATAAGGCTTCACAAATACGTGCTGGATGACAATCTTCTCATCCCGCTGGCAGCAGGCGCCTCAATAGTCCTGCTCAGGCTGGTTACTTGACAAAAAAAGCCCTGTTATCACTGACAACAACCTTAACCTTCTGCCCAATCTTCAGGCTGCCCCGGGGAGCGCCAACAAGCAAAATGCCCTGGTATGTCTCGGGGTTTATCACCTCAATCTCAGGATAAACCTTTGAAACAATCACAGTCACCTTGCCGGCAATGTCAAATCTGGCTCTCCGGAAATCAATAAGCTCCTGCTTTCTTGTGAAAAGGTTCATTCCAGAAATCTTTTTCCCAATCCCCCTAACAGCAACAAGGCTCCCTTTAAAGCTTATCACGTCGCCAATCCTGACAGGCAAAGGCCTGTAAAGGACATTTACCCTATACAGATCCTTGCTTGACTGCCTATCCCTGCTGAAAAGCTTCTCGCTCACCTTCAAGCAGCCGCCAAACCTTTTTTCAAGCAGCCTTCCCAAATTTATGGTGAATTTGTTGGAACTTATATAGTAATCAACCCCATTCCTTACCTTTTTTTTCCTGCTGACAAATATGCCTTTCCTGAGCGAGCCGTTGATATGGCTGTCCACAAACCCCTCTATCTCCTGACTAGCGTCCCTGAGCTGAAGGATGGCCTGATAATAGTTTTCCATCGTTCAACGAAAAAAGCGATAGCTTTTTATTTCTTTCCTCAAACTTGATTTTGTGGCACTAAAAAAGGCATTAAGAAAAACATGGCATTTCATCTGGGAAGACAACAGCATATTGAGCTGGGCTGTGAATGTAATCCTTGCATTCATTCTCATAAAATTTATAGTTCTCCCAGGGCTGGGGCTGGGGCTTGGAACAACACACCCGATAGTTGCAGTAGTTAGCGGAAGCATGGAGCACAAGATAGCTGCATTGCCAAATGACGCGCAATGTGCGCCAAGGCTCTGCGACAGGGTTTTCAGGGAAGCAAGGAATGTGGATTTTGACGAGTACTGGCAGGTATGCGGAAACTTCTATCTGGAAAAAAACATATCAAAAGAGAAATTTTCCGCATTCCCAATGAAAGACGGATTCAACACAGGCGACCTGATACTACTCAGGGGAGCCAGGCCTGAAGAAATCAGCGCAGGAGACGTGATTGTATTCACAGGCCAAAGGCCAGACCCAATAATACACAGGGTAGTCCAAAAGGAAATCCTGGACGGGAAATATTATTTCACCACCAAGGGAGACCACAACCAGGTCTCTTCAGAGGATATAGGCGAGATTAGGATACCGGCTGACAGGATAATCGGGAAATCAGCAATGAAGGTGCCATTCCTTGGCTACATCAAAATATGGTTTGTAGATGCCATCAGGGGAAACCTGTTCGCCCAGGGGTGCTGAGAATGAGCCTCTTCTGCCCTAAATGCGGTTCGCTTCTCCTGCCAAAAAAGATAGACAATGAGCCGAGGATGAGCTGCAAGTGCGGATATATAAGCAGTGAAAAAGTGACCAAGCTGACAGAGAAAATCAGCGGAAAAACCAATATTGAGATAGTGGAAAAAAAAGAGGAGACCCTCCCAAAGACAACAACTGAATGCGGAAAATGCGGGAACAATGAGGCGTATTACTGGCTTGTTCAGACAAGAGCTGGAGACGAGCCTGAAACAAAGTTCCTGAAATGCACAAAATGCGATCACACATGGAGGGATTACAGCTAAATGTTACGTTTTCAATCATAAGCCCCTATAAGAAACAGCCTTTTAATATTTACTGCCCTTCCTGCCGCGCTTTTCATTCCTGCTTATAGCTTCCTCCTGAGGCTCTTCCATGTCTCCGCTATGCTCATCCTTCTCCTGCATGTCTCCGGCCTCACCGCCCTCCTCATGGTTCTCTCCACCCTTCTTGAAGAGATACGCCAACAGAACTACAAAAATCATCACTGCTGCAAGGGCAGCCAAATAAATCCTGTAATCCCCACCAACTCCCTGAAAAGGGGAGCCTGAACCAAACTGGCTTGTCAGGTTCTTGCCAGCATTCCTGCTGGCATTAAGGGCGGCAGCCTTATCCGGACTACAGCTTTGGTTCTCCTTGAAGCACATGCATACAGATGAGTTTGAGTCAAAAAAACATCCAACATTATACCTGCCTTGAGAATCTGTGAGGCATTCAAACCTCAATATGCACTCCTCACTCAGGTTCACAGGCTTATTAATTTTAGATTCATTGGAAGTTGCTGGCGTGATATTCTGCTGGCCGGGTGATGGGACCAGCATGGATGGCTGCCCTGTAATATTTGATGTCTGATTGCCTGACTGAACAGGCACCATCTGAGTATAAACATAATACCCTGCAGCAACAAGAAGAACTATAATCACCAGGGCAACAATGTAGCTTGCTATTGAGGATTTTTCATCATAACCCCTATCATGCCCTTCACCAATCAGGGAATCATCCCTCTTTTGGGAGGCCGAGCCCTTTTCAATGCGGACTTCATCAGGCTTGAGTTCCCTGATTTCAGAATAAATGCCGCTGATGGCCCTCTCAACATCCTTTGCAGTGACTAAATTCGCCTTAACATTCTCAATATCCCTTTTCAGCTCCTGGAAAGACTTTTTATAATCATCAAGCGTCAAATACTCGCTTATGTCTATTTCTGACTTGTAAATAGAGTCTACTGACTCTGAAAGCTTGCCAAGCTTGCCATTCAGCCTCTCAGAGAGCTCCTTAAAATCATCATTTGCAACGAAAGTCCTCCTGAGGGATTCAATGTCTGACGAAAAAGAGCTTATGCCATCATTCAGCAATTCAAGCTCCCTCTCCAGATTTTTCCCATATTTTGAGAATTCAGGCCGGTCTATAAACCGCCTGTCCAGCCTTGAGAAATCCCTTGCCAGCTCGGACAGCTCTGCCTTAAGCTCAGAGATATCTGTTTCCTTCACAAGCTTTTTTGTTTCAAGGAACTTAAGCTCAAGCTCTTCCATCCTTTTTGCAAGGCTCCTGAAATCAGGGATTTCAAGAATCCTCAGCTCCATGGATGAAACCTTCCCCTTGAATTCAGAAAGCTGTGACTGCAGCCTTGCCAGACCAGCTGAAACATTGCCTTCTTCATCCATCCTGGCAGAAATGTCATCAATTCTGCCCTCAACAGAAGCAGCCTTTTCCACAGATTTTTTTAAAGACTTAAGCTGCTCATCCAAATCATCCTGCCTGGAGCTAACCTTCTCAACAGCAGAGTTCAGGGACTCAATTGTTCTTACATTCAGCTGAGACTGCCTATCAAGCTTCTTATCATAAGAGGAAGCTATCTTCCCATAATCCTTGACTGATATAAACTGGGAATCAAGCTTTTTCAGCCTCAGCTCAAGGGCATCTATGAAGTCATAAAACTCCCTCCTGCCTGCAAACCCTGCAGAATCCCTTGAAAGCCCCGTAACCTGCGCCCTCAGATTATTAAGGACTTTCCCCAGGGAAGCAATGTCCTGCTTAACCCTCAAGAATGCAACCTTTACATCACTTTCATTGACCACTCAACACACCCCAACAGCCCCAACCTATCCGCAGAAATATATAAAGGTTTCTGTTTAGAACTACTTCAAAGTAGATGCAAATTCATTTTTTGGCCTTTCCCAGTGCTTCCAGAGCAGGCAGGCTCCTGCCCTCCAGAAACTCAAGCATTGCCCCCCCGCCTGTTGAAATGTGCGTGTAGCTGTCCAACTTAAGCTTATCAATAGCGGCCAATGTGTCACCGCCTCCGACTATTGTTGTTCCATTGGAGCCTGATATGGCTTTCCCTATGCTGATAGTGCCCTTCTCGAACTTTTTGTCTTCAAACATCCCCATAGGGCCGTTCCATACTATTGTTCTTGCTGAACTGATGATTTTTACAAACGAATCAATTGTTTTTTCCCCGATATCCATTCCTGCCGCATCATCAGGGATTTCATTGAACGGGACTGTTTTAACTAATGACTTGGACGAGATAACAAAATCCTCGGGAAGCACCATCCTGCCATTCATCAGGCTTTTAGCCAATCCCATCTTGTCGTCCTCTACCATGCTTTTCCCAACGCTGATTCCTTCTGATTTCAAAAAAGTAAAGGGCATTGCTCCGCCAATGAGAATCCTGTCAGCCTTTTTCCCGATGTTCTCCAGGACTCCTACTTTTCCAGACACCTTTGCTCCCCCTACAATAAGAACAAAAGGATGCTCAGGCTCCATAACTTTAGAAAGCTCCCTGACTTCCCTCTCAAGCAAAAGCCCGGCACACCCTGGCATGAACCTGGTGACAGCATCTACAGAAGCATGCGAGCGGTGGCAGACTCCAAAGGCGTCATTCACATACACATCTGCAAGGGCTGCAAGGCTTTTTGCAAAATCAGAATCATTGGATTCCTCCTCCTTATGGAACCTAAGGTTCTCCAGGAGAAAAATACGGCCTGGTCCTCCTATGGCTTTTTTAACAGACTGGCCTATGCAATCATCAAGCTTGGAAATTTTTTCCCCAAGGAACTCCTCAAGAACAACGCCAACACCATCCAGCCTCAGCGCCTGAACAACCTTTCCATCAGGCCTTCCGAGATGGCTCATTAAAATAATCTTAGCAGCATTATTCTTAACAAGATACTCCAATGTTGGGAGCGCCGCCTTAATCCTCATGACATCATTTATTTTCCCTGATTTATCAAGAGAAACATTCAAGTCAAGCCTGACAAGAACTTTTTTCCCCCTAAAATCAAAATCTCCGAGAGTGTTAAAATCCATCAGTTCATCATCTTAATTACGTCAACCATCCTGTTTGAGAATCCCCACTCGTTGTCATACCATGCCACGACCTTCACCAGCTTTCCATCTATCACCTTGGTGAGAAGTGAATCAAAGACTGATGAATGGGGGTTCCCAACAATGTCAGAGGACACAATAGGCTCATCAGAATACTCAAGAACTCCCTTAAGCTGGGATGCAGATGCCTGCCTGAACAAGCTGTTAACCTGCTCAACGCTTGTGCTTGACTCAACCTCGCAGACAAGGTCAGTCACAGATGCGCAAGGAACAGGCACCCTCATTGAGATGCCATCAAGCTTCCCCTTAAGCTCAGGAATAACCTCGTGAATTGTGCTTGCTGCACCAGTAGTCGTAGGGATTATGTTGATTGCAGCAGCCCTGGCCCTTCTCAAGTCCTTATGGGAGAGGTCAAGCAACCTCTGGTCGTTGGTGTATGCGTGAATCGTAGTCATGAAACCGTGAACAATCTTCAGGTTGGAATGAAGCACCTGGACAACAGGAGCAAGCGAGTTTGTGGTACAGGAAGCGCTTGAGACAAGCTCGTTCTTGCCGCACAGGCGGTCGTTCACCCCCTTGACTATCGTGACTGCAGAGCCATCCTTTGAGGGAGCAGAGAGCAAAACCTTCCTTGCACCTGCCGTGATGTGCTTCATTGCATCAACCCTGTTGGTGAAAACGCCAGTGCACTCAGCAACAACATCAACCTTCAAATCCTTCCACGGAAGAGCCTCAGGCTGCTTCTCACTCAACAGCCTTATCTTCCTTCCGTTCACCACCAGATTCCCACTATCAAGCGATATTTTCCCAGGGAATATCCCGTGCACAGAATCATACTTCAAAAGGTAAGCCAATGCAGCAGAATCCGCAGGGTCGTTGACAGCAACAACCTCAATCTTATTGTCGCTGACTGCAGCCCTGAGAAACATCCTGCCAATCCTTCCAAACCCGTTGATAGCAACACGAACCATGCGGCATCACCCTTGTTTAGGAAGAACCTAGAGGGTTTGTTTAAATATTTTATGCCGCAATATTTAAATAGCCTCCCGGAAAACTCAGCATTATGCGGGGATGCCGGAGCGGCCAATCGGGGTAGACTCAAGGCAAAGCACTAAACCTATCTGCTAATCAGCAAAAAAGGATTGGTGGGATATCTACTGGCTTAGTGCCTACGTGGGTTCGAATCCTACTCCCCGCATTCATCTTCTGGCAGACCTTTATGCTCATCATGCCCATCCAGATATGCTCCTCACTCACAACCTTAAGGCCAGAGTCGACGAGAACAGAATCAAGATCCTCACTTACATAGTCCCTGAAATTCAGGCTTTCATCAACAAACGAACCAAAATGCCCGTATAAGAATGCAGCGATCCTGTTCCTGAATGTCCTTGGCTCAAATATCACAACATATCCCTTCGCAACCCTCGCCATTTCAGAAATAACCTTCCTTCTAACTGAAACAGGCATGTCATGCAGAGCTGCAGACACAACCACCGAATCAAAATAATCATCCTCAAAATCAAGGGCTGATGCATCCATGTGCCTAAACTCAATGCCACTACCACAATGAATTCTCCTGCAATAATCTACCCTTTCAGGCACTACATCAATCGCATAAGTGTGCAAAAACCCCGCATCCTTAAGGGATATCGCCTGATCCCCCTGTCCCGTCGCAATATCCAATGCCCTGCACTTCCCTCCCAAAAGAGCATATTCAGAAATCTTTCTTCTTACACTGGCAAACTTGTCGCTTTTGTCCTGCAGAAACCCTGATCGGAAAAAGTCCTTCTGATGGACAAGATAATTTTCTGCATTATTCATATGCCTGTTCTTGAGCTTAAGAGCAACAGTATATGTCAGAACAACAGGAAATTTAAGTGCCCAAACCAAGTTTTGCACACTTTTTTCCATAAATGAAAAGAAATACCTCCTATTAAAAATTTAACTGTCTGGAAGAGTTTTAAATAAGTTTCAGAACTTCTGAAGGGCTGCATCCACCTGCTCAGCAGGCCAGCCTGCATTAACCAAATCAGCCCTCACCTGCTCCCTGGAGCTGCCTGCAGCAATGCTTTGCTCCACATAAGCCTCAAGCTCTGATTTTGGCTGCTGGAAAGCTGGAGAGACGGCAGGCTGGAATGCTGACGCCTGGCCAGCTGGATTAACCTGCCCTGAAACTGACTCTGGCTGCTGAGATACCTGGCTTGAAGGCTGACTGGGCCTCAACAGCCTCTCGTAAGCAGCCCTCTCCCTCAGCTTCCTTACTGCAATAAAAACAAGGAAGGCAAGTATAACAGCGAAAACGCCTGCCCCTGAAAACAGCAATAACTGCGAAAAGGGCAAAGATGCCTTGACGCCTGAACTGGAACCCCGCACTTTCTTGGGCTGGGAACCGGCAACCCCTGCCTGAGCAGTTACATTTTCCGTGGGCTCTGAAGAGCAGTTTTTAGAAGTTACAGGCTTGTCATTGTAAGTATTGCAATCACCCAAGTCAAAGCATTCCCTGGTTTGCAAGCCATTGACGCAATCGCCCCATGCAACACACTTCCAAGTTTCAAAACAAGGAAGAAAATCAGACATGTTCTCTCCCAATGAGATATTTTCATCAGCATTTCCAGCAGCAGCAAGAAACGCCAAAAAGAGCAGACAAGACAGCATAATGATGGTTATTTTCATTGTTTCACCTATGATTCAAAATAATTGTCAAAATAATCTGTTGTAGAAGAATAAAACACAAAATTCCTATACAGGTAATTCGATCCAGGAGGCATGGTGTTCGTATACTCTGCATAGAAGGATGGATTATCCTTCTTATAAATCTTAGTATAAACCCCGTTTGAGCTGCCAACCTTGAAGTACAGAACATACCACGTATCCTGTTCAGCAGGACTCATAATAAGCTGATTGATACCAGGATAGTTAGTAAGATCGCTCAGAACACTACGATAGGCATAAATGCCATTGCCTGAAGAAGAGTCTATTCGGATACCCCAATAATAATAGTTAGGCCTTGTGCCTGCTTGAAGGAGATTATAATACACGTATGTGCCTGACATCGGATTAACCTTGAACTCCAACCTGACGAATTTCCCTTCTGTAAGTGAATTTGAAGTTCTATAAATGTTCCCGGAATTTCCTATGTTTTTCAGAACATAATTATTTCCATCCTGGACTACTGATTGTCTTAAAGGATTAAAGCCCCAAATAACAGGATTTATGCTGCCAGACTCAAAATCATCAGAAACAGATGGAGTAGAAGATTCCCTCTTTCCAAGAAGCTCGCCATAGGCTGTGTGCTGGACATTGGAGTCAGTATACTGGTAGGTTATCACCACCCTATACCTGCTCTTGTCCCTGCCAGTATTGGCTGGAGGGCAGCCAACAACCAGAAAAGATGTGATATCGCTGTTTTTAAGGGTTGTGCTGAACGGGTTGTTGCAGGGATTGGCAAGGGCGTCAGATGTTATGTTTATGTTCTGAATCAGGATATCCCTTCCCGCATTATTCTGGATTTTGAGCATTATGGAATGCTCAGTAATTGAGTAGTCAGAGCAGCTAAACCCCACTGGCAGGGTGCACTTCCCTGGAAGCAGGGAATCAGGGCTTAAAACCCCGAAATAAGCAAGAGCGCCTATTACAACCAGCACAACAAGAATTGCCCAGCCATAGGTCATCAGGAACTCCATGGCTGCCTGACCCTTCCTGCCAGTATTCACTTACTCACCTCTTTTTAGCACAGATGAACGAATTGCAATATGTAGTATTTAAATTTAACATGTATAAACCGGCTGCTGTGAAATAATGCAAATGTTTATATTCAAATGGCAAACTGGCTTAATGCAATGATAGAGCTTACGGCAGTCGGGGGATATTCAGAAGTTGGCAGGAACATGACTGCCATAAAGGCAGGCAACGAGGCAGTAATACTTGATATCGGGCTGCACATGGAAAACTATGTGAACCTGAACAATGATGATGACAATGTAAAGCTGAGCGCAGAAGACCTGCTGAAGGCAGAGGCGCTTCCTAACATAGACAGCATAAAGGACTGGGCGCCAATGGTGAAGCTGATAATACCAAGCCACGCACACCTGGACCATGTAGGAGGCATACCATACCTTTGCGGAAGATACAATGCAGAGGTGCTTGCATCCCCATTCACAGCAGAGGTCCTGAAAAAAATCATGGATGATGAGAAGATAAGGGTAAAGAACAAGATAAGGGTGCTCAACGTCAATTCAGTATATAAGCAATCAGACGAGCTGAAAGTGGAGATGATAAGCATAACCCACTCAACACCCCAGTCAGTGATAGTGGCAGTGCACACAAAGCACGGAATAATACTTTACGCAAACGATTTCAAGTTTGACCTTTACCCTGTAATAGGAAAGAAGCCAGACCTGGAAAAGCTCAGGCAGCTCGGCGACAAGGGAGTGCTTGCGATGGTAATTGAGTCAACATACGCAGGGCTCTACCAGAAAATGCCATCAGAGTCTGTTGCAAGGCAGATGCTGAAGGATGTGCTGACAGGGCTGCAGAGCAGCAGGAAGGCGATAGTGATAACAACATTCGCATCACATATAGCGCGGATTAAAAGCATAATGGAGTTCGGAAAGAAGATGAACAGGAAGATAGTCTTCCTTGGAAGGAGCTTTGCAAAATACATAAATGCTGCAGAGAAAACAGGCATAGCCGAGTTCTCAAGACAAGCCGAAATAGTCAAGTACAGCAGGCAGATAAAGAAGAAACTGAAGAAAGTAATGAAGGAGGGCAAGGACAAATACCTCCTTGTAGTAACAGGCCACCAGGGAGAGCCGAGCAGCACACTGTTCAAGATGGCAAACAATGACATGGACTTCCATTTTGAGCCTGGAGACAACATCATATTCTCATGCAGGGTGATACCAACAGCAACAAACATAGCCAACAGGGAATACCTTGAAAAGGCACTGAACAAGCAGGGGGCAAGAATGTTCAAGGACATCCATGTAAGCGGGCATTCTGCAAGGGAAGACCACCGGGAAATGATACAGCTTGTAAGGCCAAAGCACCTCATACCTGCACACGGGCCATTTGAGATGACATCCAAGATGGCAGAGCTGGCGTATGAGCTGGGATATAAGCGTGAAAACGTGCATCTTCTCAAGAACGGGCAGAGAATAATGCTTGAGTGAACACAAAAAATATAAATAGGCGATAGTCACGTTGAGCATTGTTCGGGGGTAACTATGAAACTTAGTCTTGCAGAGCCTAAATACCTGAAGGAAAGCGTTTCCATAATCTCTGAACTGGTGAATGAGGCAAGGCTCAAGATAGGCAACGACGGAATCCAGATGATTGCCATGGACCCTGCAAACGTGGCCATGGTCATATTCAAGCTCCTATCAAGCTCATTTTCTGAATATACGATTGACAAAGAGACAAACCTGGCGATAAACCTCAACAACCTGAAGCAGATTCTAAGAAGGGCTAAGCCGAACGACATGGTAACGCTTGAGCTTGATGACAGCAAACTAAAGGTCCAGCTCAGGTCTGATTCGGTGAGAACATTCAGCCTTCCGATAATAGACCTTGAAGAGAAAGACCAGAAAATACCAGAACTGACCTTCCCATTAAGCATTGAGACTACGTCATCTGCGCTGGGCGAGGCAATAGAGGACGCTGACATAGTATCAGAATCTGTGAGCTTCATAGGAGAGCCGAAGAGGTTTGTCGTTCTTGCCGAGGGCGACCTTACAAGCGCAAACATAGAGATAAAGTCAAGCGACGAGACAAAGATAAGCATGGAGGGAAAGGAAAGGATAAAGGCAAAATACTCGGTGGAATACCTGAAAAAGATGATGCAGGGCAGCAAGCTAGCCGAAAAGGTCACTATCCAGTTCAACCACGACTACCCCCTGAAAATCAGCTACAACGCGATAGACCGGGTTCTCCTGAGCTTCATTCTCGCGCCAAGGGTTGAGAATGACTAAAGTTTAATTACTTCTTTGGTACATAAATAGGGTTATTTATAAACTCGTTACTTCAAGTTTACTTAAATTTACTTTAAATTACTTAAATCGGTTGAAGTAATTCTTCTTGGACTTATCTTACTGAAGATATCCTTACCCTCATCTCGGTTATCTCTTTTTGCTCAATTACAATGTTCTTGCATTTGACCAAGAATGCTGGAGTTTTTTTCATGATAAGATCATAGTTTTGGTCTGGTACTTGCCGATTTACATAATACTGAGAATCTATTCTCGCAGAGAATGCTTTGTCGATTAGTTCAAAGTCTTGGCTGGAGAAATGGTCTTTTAGGAATCGTTTTGTAAATTCAATTGTGCATGAATGTATTTCGCACTTAATGCCTATTTTCATGAGAAGAGAATAAAGGCCATTATAGATTGTGTAGTAAGCAGTTGTTAATTGCCAGTCTCTGCTTTTTGATGTTTTGAGTGTATCCAATGCGTCTTCAGCTTTTATGAGATATGCTTCTCTTAGATTATCGCTTGGCTCGACAAGTTCTATTCCTTTCTTTTGTTGCATGCACCATTTTATTTGATCCATTTTAGTACCCTCCTGACAAACCCTTCAGCATCTTTTATAATGATGTGGTTTTCTGTAATCTCCTTAAGAAGGATATCGTCACGTATTTCTTTTTCAAAAATATTCATGGGATAGCTCTTGATGTTGATGTCAAGACCGTACTTATTTCCTGTTTCCTTGATTTTCTTTTCATCGAATGTCCCGACAATGAACAGGTCAAGATCAGAGTCTTCTTTTTGTATTCTTTTTGCATAGCTGCCAAAGACAATGACTATCCCTTGCAGGTACTCCTCTGCTTTTTCAAGAACTTCCTTGACTAAATGATTTTTCTCCAGGAACTCTATTCTTTTGTATTGTTCTGCCAAAAGAAAGAATTCTCTTGATATGATTGATTTCTTTATTGAGTATGCTTTGATCTTGCCTTTGGTTTTTGATTCCAGGATGCCTTTCTTTTCAAGTTTGGCCAGCGTTACAAGAGCGGTCCTTGAGCTTACTTCAATGAGTTTTTCGACTTCTCTTATGTAGTATTCTTTCTCATAACCTTTGGTGAATAGGCTTAGTATTTTCAAATCAATATCGTTTACTTTAGTAACCATATGAGTATAAAAGTAAACAGTAATATATAAATGTTTTGATTTTCCAGCCAGACTCGACCAAACTATATAAAAAGAAGAATATTTGAGTTTACTTCTCAGAAAGCAGCAACAATAACGCCTGCAACAATCAATGCAACCCCCAGATACTGGATTTTTTCAAGCCTTTCCTTGTGGAAGAAATGGGCCAGCAGCAGGGTTATCACAGGGTATCCTGCTGACAAAGGCGCAAGCAATGCTGTTGGAAAAGCTTTCAATGAATAAGCATAAATGAAAAAAGCTGTCTGCCCCATAACAGATGAAGCCAAAAGCAACAGAAGCCACTTTTTAGGGGGGATATAAAACCTGCCTATGCTGCGCTTCATCAGCAGGAATAAAACTGGCAAGGTTAAGAAACCCGCAAAGAAAAAAGGAGTCACCCAATCAACTGCCTTAACCAGGGGGGATGCAAGCAAAAAAAGCAATCCCCATAAAACAAAGGTTAAAACTGCATATTTCAGCCCCTTAACCCTTGTTCCAAGCTTAAGCCTCTTAACATCATCAAAGCTTATTGTTGCAATAACCAAGCCAAAAGTTGCCATTATTATTCCTGACAATTGGACAAAAGTCAGCGACTCATGAAAGATAATCATGCTCATAACCATTGCAAATACGCCATAGCTTGAGGCTATTGGAATTACCAATGAGATTTTTCCCTCGCTGCAAGCCCTGTTAAAGCAGATGAAGGAAGAAACAACCAGGGCAGCATACACAACCAGCATCCATAAAAGCTCAACCGGAAACATCTTAGGGAAAAAAAGGAAAAAATAGGCTGATGCTGTGAAAGCTATCGTGACAATGCCACTCCAGAAAGCAGTTTGAAAGGGGTTATTCAATTTTTTAGCAACTGTTGCAAGCAGAAAGTCTCCAAAACCCCACCCGAGAATTATCAACAAAACAGAAAAAACAAGCTCAAGCATTCTTACCTTGATTCGCCAGTTATGATGTTCTTCCCATTGTAATAAACAAAAAGGACATTCATGCCTTCCCTTATCTCTGATTCAGGAGAAATCTCTGCATCCACAATCTCATAAGACCTGCTGTCCATAATCTGGCACTTATTGCCAACAAGTGAGATGACCTGGCCTGACTTGAACTCAAGCTCAGCAAGCTCAAGCCTGTCATGATGAGAGTAAACAGCGCTCTTCTCTCCAGGGGAAAACAGCCCTGCCATGATAAACTTTATTTTTGAATGCATATGGGTCCCGGCAGTCACTGTCTCACGCCTCTTAACCTTATAGGGCTCCCTGTTGAAAAGCACCCATTCACCAACCCTGACATCCTTTGCCTCAACCATCAGGAAAGGGTAATTCCCAGCATTTATAATAGTTTTCTCACAACGCCAATATCTGCATCTATTTCCACTTTATCTCCGCTTTTTAATGACTTTGTGGCATATTTTGTGCCTACAATGCATGGCAGGCCAAGTTCCCTTGCTATTATTGCTGCGTGGCTTGTAATTCCCCCTTCATCTGTGACTATTCCAACAACTCTTTGCATAGCTGGCACGTAATCAGGGTGTGTTGTTACTGCAACTAAAATGTCGCCTTTATTAACTTTACCCAGGTCTGAAACGCCTCTGACTATAATTACATGACCTTTTGCTTTTCCAGGAGATGCCGGAGTTCCCTTTATTTCTTCTGAAAATTCTTCAAATACAACTATACCAAGTTCGTTCAAAGCAGGTTCCATGTCTTTCCCGCTTTTGCATTCAATCTTCTTTTCTCCATTAAAGTAAATCACAAAACCATGTTTCCTTTCATCTATCAAATCTTTTGATATTGCATTTTTATTATCCAAAAAATCAATTATTTCTTCTTCCATCAAATAAGAAATATCTTCTAAGCTTATCTTAGCTCTACTAGCGATTTCCTTGAATAATTCCTGGCCATGCAGAATGCCTTGCCTTCTAAAATCATCTTTCAGGTCTTTCAGATAAGACAGCCTTTTAGCTATGTAAATCATCTGTTCCTCTTTTCCAGAAGGCTTGATTTCCTGAATCAACATTTCATATGTTAAAGCTGATTTCTTTTCTATTTTCTTAAATTCGGATATGTGCGTGAAAAACTCATCTTTCGTCCACGGCTTGTTATGGATGTCCAACAAGGGCACCCATTTGAAATCTTCATATGCTTTGATTTTTTCTTCAGGGCTCAATGATTCCCATTTAGCTGAAATTTCATTTATATGAATCGCAGCGGCTTTTTTATCAGGCCTAAGCGCGACTTCTATATAGCCGAATATATTTTTGTCATCTTTGCCCAGCTTATTAGTGATTATTTCTTTGGTTTTTTCTGCAAAAAAATTATTTATTATGGCTCTTCTCCTATTTTAGGCAAGTCTCCGCAGTGAACTTTGGTATATCTTGAGCATGAAATACTCAAGATCTCTGAAGCCATATGCTCTTCTTTTGATGATGTTTATTTTGGTGTTGAATCCTTCTGCTATGGCGTTG
>JACPTE010000027.1 GCA_016192945.1 Candidatus Woesearchaeota archaeon | reverse complement strand
ACGGTTTCCGTTCTCAAAAACAGAAAATTTATATCCTTCATAGGGAAACAGGTTTCTTAAGACCGAATAGAGGGTTTCCATCCTCTCTAAAGGGAGGGTGGTTATCCTTAATTTTTATCCCAAAACGGGAGAAGAAACATAAGATCATAATATTCCATGAATACTCACATGCGAAATTAATTGAAAAAATCGGGATTCCTGAAGAGTTAATAGATTCCGTACCTCTAAGTCAAATCGATTCATCTATAGAAGAATTTGAAGAATTCAGCGCAGATATTCTTGCAAAAAATAAAATTTCTGATTATGACTTTTCCATCAAATTAAACGAATTTACAAGTCGAATTGGTGTAGAGGCTGCCATATTAAACAGGCCAGACCACGTGGTTTATTGGAGAGCGGTGGCCCTTAGAGGGAATAATAAAGCAAAATTAAGCATCATAGATGATGCCCTCGATAATTATCCCAGTGCTTCAACTAAGATAAAAGATCTTTCAAATGATTTTGTCAAAAATTCAGATATAATTTCAAAATCAGCAAATGAACAAAAAGAAATCCTTAATTCAATAGCAAAAAAAACTTATAGTTTAAAGGGAGGATAAAATGAAAAAAGACGAGATTTACATAAGTGATTTTAAAAAAATCGCTGTAATTAAATTATTTTATGTGTTGGACAATAAACTATTGGAAGCTGCAAAACAAAGCATAAGTAAGAATAATGATGAAATTTTAAACATAGAGAATTTCAAAATAGTGGCTCCGAAATTGAGAAAGTTGCAGGCTAAAGAATTAAATAAAAAATTCCCATATTTAAATGAAGAAGCCGATGATAAAATAGGTCAACAAAACTTTCTCTTACACCAATATGTTTTCACAGCCTATGCGAATTTAAGATATAGAAATTTAACTATTGATGAAGCTGTGAAGTCTACTTTATTAGATTTAAAAATTCTGTTATTAAGCATACACCGAAATCTTGTTGAATCTGATAATCTTAAAGGGTACTTAGAAGAAGACACTTTTTGCATAAACATCTATTTGTTCATCAAATTTCTTTTGGACACCGGTTTAAAGTTCAGGGAACACGGAAAATTAAAAGCAACATTTGAAAGTTTATCATTGACTATTAAAAATTCAGACCTATCTGAACAAGCTTTCAAATCAATTCGTGAAGAAAGGAAAAAGTTTTCGAGAATAAGATTTAATTAATATTTCGAAGATAGTGATAAATTTCGAACTCGGCTAAAGGGTGATAATATGTATGACGAAAAAATAAAAGGAAAAGAATACATCACAAGCATACTTGAAGACCAAACGAAAGTTGTAAGAAAAATACTGGAACTTCCTAATGTAGAGACACCGGATATGCAGATAGACACTTACGTAATTGAAGCAAAAACATTACAACAAGGAGATATGATTAATGGAGCTGAAAGAGGTGAAATAAAAGACTCTCTTGAGGACGCAGTGTTACAACTAAGAGGTTCACAGAAAATAATTAACGACCCAATCAGAACGATTCATATAGATGCACGTGAAAGAACCGTCACATTAAAAAGCCCTAATGAATTAATAACCAAAGGTAGATTAAACGACCTTTGGAATAATTTAAAAAATCCTAATACTCCTCTTGATGAATTTTGGCTAAAACTAAAAGATGCCAGCGGAAAAGAACATTTATGGAGGTTTTATGAGCAAAATAATATCTTAAAAGGAGAGGTGATTAGATGACGATAATAGAGCATAAAGGACAAAAATGGCGTGATGAAAGTTTCGCATCATGGTATTTTTCATTCAAAGGTGATATTTATTATGGATTGATAATGGCTGTTAAAGCATTTGAAGACATAAGCAAAGAACTGCTCATTTCATACCTGACTAAAGAAGTGAACGGATACCTCCTGGACTTTGAGAATATCGGCAGCTGGTGGAACAGGGCTGGAGAGGAAATAGACATAGTTGCATACAACCGCAAATCAAGAAAAATCTTAGTCAGCGAAGTAAAATGGACAAATACCCTGACAGACATTGATGTCGTGGATAACCTGTTGAAAAAATCAAAATACATCAACTTCACTGGAGAATACAAATTCCTGTTTATTTCCAAGAGTGGGTTCACGGAAAGAGCACTAAAAAGGATGAATGAGATAAAAGCACTGCACCTTGACTTAAAAGACATTGAAAGAATGTTTGAAAACATATAGAGAATTGCGCAGATTACTGCAATTTACGATACTTTCACGCGTGAATGCAAAACTATTTTAACCACAGACTTAACCTTTTTTTCATGATTTCAAGGCTCAGGCGCATCAGGGAAAGCAGGAATTTCATCCTATTGGGAAGCATACTCCTCGCAATCTTCCTCTCTGCGCTTGACCAGACAATAGTTGCCACAGCTGTCCCGAAAATAATCCAGGAGCTGGGGGGATTGAGGTTCTTCAGCTGGATTTTCTCGGCATACATGCTCACGTTTGTTGCGTCAATAATCATTCTTGGGAGGCTTAGCGACATTTATGGAAGAAAGCGGGTCTTTATCCTGGGAATTGTGGTATTTCTTGCAGGCTCTGTCCTTTGCGGGATTTCGGGGAACATATTTGAGCTGGTAATTTTCAGGGGGATTCAGGGAATAGGGGCCGGGGCGATAATGGTGTGCGCCATGGCGAGCATAGCAGACATATTCCCGCCTGCAGCGAGGGGGAAATACCAGGGGCTTATTGGAGCCAGCTTTGCACTGGCGTCAGTGATAGGCCCTGCTGTCGGGGGCTTCCTGACAGACAGCATAAGCTGGCACTGGATATTCTTCATAAACATCCCGCTCGGGCTGATTGCGATTTACGGGCTTCACAGGAATTTCCCGTCAACAAAGCCGCACAGCCATTCACTTGACATACTCGGCTCTGCATTGCTTGTTTCGGCAATCACATTGTTTGTCCTTTTCCTGATTTTAGGGGGAAGCCCTGGCTGGGAATGGGGCTCGCCAATGCTGATTGCGCTCCTGGCAGCATCAATAATTGTGACTGCCGCATTCATTTTAGCTGAAAAGAGGGCAAAAGAGCCTGTAATGCCCCTGTATATATTCAGGAATGACATACTGGTAGCATCCTCAATAAGCATGATATTCCTGGCGCCTGCAATGTTCGGCACAATAACAATCATGCCCCTGTTTTTTCAGGGAGTTGCAGGAGAGTCTGCCATCAGCTCAGGATTCCTGCTTGTGCCTTTCACGCTTGCAGTTGCTGCTTCAAGTGCAGTGACCGGGCAGGTAATATCCCGAACAGGAAAGTACAGGATTGCAGGGATAACCGGCCAGGTTATAGCCCTGAGCGGGGCTGTGCTGCTTGCAACAATCAATGCCAATACCAGCTTTGCACTGGTCATAGCATACACAGTGATACTGGGAGTGGGCGCAGGCTCAAGCTTCCCGATGTTTACCATAGCTGTCCAGAACGCGTTTGACAGGAACCACATCGGGATAGCCACATCTTCACTGCAGTTTTTCAGGACACTGGGCTCAATGGCTGGGATAAGCATTTATGGCAGCATAATCAACATGACAACAGGGCATATGGACACAATTTCAGGCGCAGGAGAGGCAGGGAGGATTGCCCTTGCAAACTCCATACACTATGCATTCATCCTCGGAGCGGTT
Organism: Candidatus Woesearchaeota archaeon; assembly: GCA_016192945.1. GTDB lineage: Archaea > Nanobdellota > Nanobdellia > Woesearchaeales > UBA10216 > JACPTE01. The sequence goes on along the minus strand of JACPTE010000027.1, from coordinate 29,038 downwards.
TTCTCAGCAGTTGCCCTGCTGGCTGTCCTGATGGTAAGGGAGCTTCCGCTCAGGGCAAGCCATGACGAGCCGGTTCTGGTTGACATGGGGATAGAGCTGGCTGCTGAGGAAGGGACATTTTCCCCTGAAACAGAACCCCTGTTAGTGAAGAAGTGATTCTGAAAAGCAGCAAAAGCTGCAAGCTACCCGAACAAACAGTTACAGCCGGCGTAAACTATTTATAGTAGTTGGGTGTTAGGCAGGATATGAAGTCAATAAAGTTTAATTCTGGCTTTGAGTCAGTCCTGAGCCCGCTTGAGACTGATGTGATAAAGGTGCTGTGGCCTGACAGGAAGATGAGGGTCAGGAACATCTATGAGCAGCTCAAGCCAGGCAGGAATGTTGCCCTCAGCAGCATAGCAGTGATTCTTGACCGCCTGCACCAGAAGGGCGTTGTGGGCAGGGATGTTGAAACAGGCAGGGGCGGCATAAGATATGTCTACTTCCCCCTCAAGGACAGGAAGCAGTTTGAAAAGTCCATAGTTGAAACAACTGTTAACGGGCTGATAGACAGGTTCGGGGTTACTGCTGTCAGCTATTTTAACGAGCGATTCAAGAAATAAAGGTGCCATTATGGTATGCAATGAGTGCGCATTTTCATTTTTCAATGACCCCCTGATGATAGGCATTGTGCTGGCATCTGTTGCTGTTGCAGCAGCCAGCCTGTTTATGATGCTCAGGAAAAGCACCCCCCTCAACATGAGGGTGCTTTTGGTATATGTCAATGTGTTTGCCATCCTGTTCCCGTTTGTGTACTACCTGTTCTTCAATGGGTGCAAGGCACTTTTTTCAGGCTGCAGCAGCCTGATGCCGACGCTTTACCTGCTGGGAATTACAGGAATGCTTTCAGCTATCATAGGCTCCCTTGCAGCACCTGTGCTTTTCGTGTACAGCAAGTCATTCTCTGCAAGGCCGCTTGAGGACAGGCATCTCGCAGGATTTGTAAGCAGCGAGGCTGAGAGGATGGGAATAAAGCCCCCAGCAGTCTACCTTGTTGACCAGTCAAGGCCTGTGGCATTCTCGTTTTCAAGCATAAGGCCTGCAATCTTCCTTTCTGTAGGCCTGCTTGACCTTCTCAAGAGGAGGGAATCTGAGGCAGTGCTGCTTCATGAACTCATGCACATAAAGAGGGGAGCGCCATTTGTTAAATTCTCAGCCTTCTTTGCAAGGCTGTTCAGCCCGGTTTCCCTTTTCACTTCGTTCAGGCACGAGCTTTCAGAAGAGGAGGCAATGGCTGACGAGTTTGCAGCCAGAAGGCAGGGAACCAGGAGCTACATTGATTCTGCAAAGGCAAGCGTTGATGAGTATTCCTATTTTGAAAATATATTAAAGGGAGGGGTAAAATGAGGGCATTAGCAATAGCAGTTATCTTAACTTTGGGCATTGCACTAATTGCAGCAGGCTGCGCCAGCAAACCTCCACAGACGGTTGTGCTGCCCCCTGTCAATGAAGTTCAGGCGCCCCCGGTTGTGAAGGATATAAACATGAGTGCATTCCAGTGGGGCTTTAACCCGAGCGAGATAGTTGTCAACAAGGGGGAAAAGGTAAGGCTCTTCATTACAAGCTCTGATGTAAACCACGGGTTTAACCTTCCTGAATACAATATTGACGTTCACCTGAGCCCGAAAAGGACTGTCCTTGTTGAGTTCACAGCAGACAAGGCAGGCACCTTCAAGGCTTACTGCTCAGTGTATTGCGGCGATGGCCATCCTAACATGAAGGCAAGCATTATTGTCAAAGGGTGAACATGAAACCAAAGAGCCTGTTCCTTCTTTTTTTTTCCCTGTTCATTGTCTTCATAGCAGGGATTTTCGTTTATGTATACAGCATGAATGGCGTTGCATCGCTTAACGCTGTGACAAGCCTCAGGAATGTATCTTTCATAATCGCGTTCCTGGCAGGGATTCTCAGCATATTCTCGCCGTGCACAGTTGCAGTCCTGCCGTCATTCATAGCATACACCTTCAAGGAGAAGAGGGAGATAGCTAAGATGACAGGCATATTCTTCCTTGGGTTCTCAGCATCATTCATAGCCCTCGGGCTGCTTATAGCATACCTTGGGAAAGTATCATTCGTCTACTTCCAGAACGACTCCTCACTCGTAATTCAGGTGATAGGGCTCATCCTCGTATTTTTTGGGATAATGACCTTTCTGGGCAAGGGATTCACATTCCTGAACTTCGGGATTAAGCCAAGGCATGACTTTCCAGGAACCTTCCTTTTCGGCATGCTCTTCGCAGTCGGCTGGAGCGCATGCTCAGGCCCTGTGATTTCGGGCATACTTTCAATAGCAGCCTCGTTCAATGACTACACGTCTGCAGCGCTCCTTCTGTTCTTCTACTCGCTTGGGATTGCAATCCCGCTGTTTGTCATGGCGTTCGCATTTGACACATACAACCTTGCTGAAAACAGGCTAATAAGGGGAAAGCAGTTCAATTTCAGAATGCTCGGCCACGAGTTTATTATACACACCACAACAGCCATCTCAGGGCTCATGCTCATCGGGCTTGGAGTGCTGTTCATAGCCTACAAGGGAACAACTGTGCTTACAACAGCAGACCTGTTCGGAAGGCTGATAGTGTTTTCAATAATTCTCCTTGCAGCATACCTTGTATACAAAGCAGCCATAACAAGGGTTTTCACAGGCAGCAATGCAAGGCACATTGCATTTGCAGCCCTGCTTATGCTCTCGGTTGCCGCATTCAGCTACATAGACTCACATTACGTAATAACCACTGTGGGGTTTGCCGAGGATTTTGACAGGCTGCTCCTGCAGAATACGCAGCTATTCAACATAATAGGGGCTGCCATGCTCATCCTGTTCGCAGCCCTCGTGTGGAAATTCCTGCTGAAAAGGGCAAACATTATATATTAATTATCATTCAAAATCCTGATTGAAATGCAAGGTGTTCAAATTGCTTGAAAACATCATTGAAAACAGGACATACATGGTTTTGGGAGCCATTGTGCTGGCCTTATATGTGGCGTACATAATTGCCAGGAACTTAAAGCCTGCAAAGAGCGATTATGAGCAGGAGATTGACAGGATAATGAATTCTGACAAGCACAAGGTAAAGGGAAGGTTTGAGTAGGGGAGGTTGTTTTAGTGCTGCCCATCCTGGCGTATATCATTGTTTCTGTATTTCTTGTAAGCTCCATTGCATTTGTGGCGATTTACTTCATGAAGGCAGGGGAGAAAAAGCTGTTCTTTTTCGTAAGCTTTGCAGCAGGCTCAATGCTTGCAGCCGCCTTTCTTGACCTGTTCCCTGAGGCCCTTGAGAAAGGAAGAAACGCTCCAGTGTTTGCGCTCCTCGGTGTGGTGGCCTTTTTCCTTATGGAAAGGCTAATCTGGCACCACCATCACATAAACCACAAGAACAAAAGCCAGGCAGTCTCGCTGGTCTACCTGGTTACAGTAGGAGACGCAATACACAATTTCATAGACGGCTCCATAATAGCGGCCAGCTTCCTGGTGAACATACAATTAGGCATAGCAGCCACCATAGCAATTGTGATGCATGAGATACCGCAGGAATTGGGGGATGCAGGGATACTCCTTCACAGCGGCATGGGGCGCTTCAAGGCAGCTATGCTAAACTTCGTCACAGGGCTGACAGCCATGGCAGGGGCCCTGCTGACATTCTTTTTCTTCTCACACCTGCAGGGCATCAATAACTTCCTTATCGGGTTTGCAGCAGGCGGATTCATTTACATAGCAGTAGGAGACCTCCTGCCTGAGCTGAACAAAGAGCACGATACAAAGGCATCCTCAATCCAGCTTGCCGTTTTCCTGCTCGGAATAGTTGTCATCTGGGCAGTCAGGGCAGCAGTAGGGTGATAATATGATTCCTTACAGCACAATCAAGACCATTGACATTGGCTTCCTGAAGCTGCACGTATGGGGGATTTTTGCAGCCCTCGGGTTCCTCGCAGCAATCCTGATTGCAGCGAGAGAGGCAAGAAGAAGAAAGCTGGATGAAGAGGTTATTTACGACGCAGCCCCCTGGGTTATAATAGGCAGCGTGATAGGCGCAAGAATAGTCTTCCTTCTTGAAAACCCCTGGGCTGTCTCCGGGCCCCTTGACATAATAAGCGTATGGAACGGCGGGCTGGCTTTTCATGGCGGGCTTTTCGGGGGGATACTGGCATTCCTTGCCTATGTGAAGAGAAAAAAGATAAGCCTGTGGAAATATGCTGACGCGATAGCCCCGGCAATAGCTGTAGGGCACGCCATAGGAAGGATTGGCTGCTTTGCCACCGGGCTGCATATAGGAAGGGAAACAAGCGTACCATGGGCAGTCATGTACGAGGGCAAGCTGAGGCATGCAACCCCACTATACGAATTCCTGGGGCTTATTGGAATTTTTGCATTCCTTCTATGGCTAGGCAACAGGAAAATGTCAAAATCGCTTGAGGGCATTGTTTTCGCAGCCTATGTTGCCTCATACAGCCTTCTCAGGTTTGCAGTTGAGTTCTACAGGGAAGACCCAACATACTACGGCCTTACCATAGCCCAATACCTTGCAATAGGGCTGTTTTTAGCTTCCTTAGGGTTCATTCTCCTGAAGATAAGAAGGCAAGCTGCATCTGCCGCATAGTTTTTTAGGCGTTTTGGGCAAACAATATATAATTTAGCCGCTTCCCAGAAACAATAATGAATAAGAAAATCTGCATAGATGTTGTAGTCCACGCATACTACACAGAGGCACTCAGGCTTACCCAGGCTATCAGCACAGGGCGCAAAACCGCAATTTGGCGCGAGGCAATCGGGCAATTAAGCCCTCCTGACGATTATCTCATCTTCGTAAGGCTTAGCGCACATCCTATTCAGCCTAATGTGAGTGGGCTGATAAACAGCCTGATGCAGCACGCAAGAGGCATTCTTGGTGATAACGTGCTGGAATGCTATGGCAGGATTGCTGGAGCAGACATTACAGAACGGCTTGGGAACCCTGAGCCAGGCTCAATCAGGAGGATAAGGGGGTATGGGGAGACTTACCATGACTGCGTGGAAAACATCACATATGACATTGCAGGAACCCTTGGCATAAGAAAGGGAGACAGCAGGGTAGCCCTCCCAAAACGGCTTTCAGTGCCGTGGGCATTTGACAAGGAGCTTATGGAGATAAAGCTCTCGCTGGAACGCGATGGCTTATCTCCAGGCTACTAACCAGGTCACTTGAACTTAGAAATCTCCTTTCCGAGCTTCTCAGCATCCTTCTGCAGCCTGTCAACTGACTCTGAAAGAGCCTTCCTGGGCTTCACTTCGCCATCAGTCTCAACAATAAACTTAGGCAGCCCTATCACAAAGCAGTCTTCAGGGCGCTGCAAAGGGTGTGCCCCTCTCCCTTCAGCTCAAAAACAAGCTTTTTAGGCGACTCCTCAAGAATATTAAGCTCCATATTAAAAACAGGGTAAAAAGGTAATTTATATTACTTTCGCTTTGCAAAACACAGAAAACACGGGCTTGGAAATTCAATGGGACTTTTCCAGCCTGAAGCAGCATACTTCAATCCTCTTTATCCTTCTCTTGTGGAAATCCAGTGTTCTCTTCAGCGGAAGCAGAAACTCCAGCTTCAGGGTTATCACAAACCCGCTGTCATTGCTTATTGACCTTACAAATCCCCCTGTTGATGCCTTGTGGAAGCTGTAAACAATATCTGCTGTCTCAAATGCCTTCAGCAGGAATTCCCTGTCAGCGTGAATCATCTTTGTCCCGAAGGGCGGGTTTTGAACAACTACATCAGTCTTCTCCCTGAAATCGCTGACATCAGCAGCTATAAACTCAGCCCTGCCTCTTATCCTTTCCTTATGCTGCTGGTAATTCTTCCTTGCGAGCTCTATTGAATTTTTGTCATTGTCCACAAAGAAAACCCTTTCAGCACCGAGAATCAGCGCGCCTATCCCGAGAATCCCTGTCCCGCAGCCGAAATCAGCTATAACCTTTTCCTTAATGGCGCCGTTCATGAAAGCAAGCCACAGCACTTCTGCTGCTGATTCAGAGTCTGTTGCGTATTGCTCTGACATCATGCTGGGCTTTTCAAACTGGCTAAGCCCTGAAAGGATTATTGCAAGCCCTGACTTGGTGATTCGCTTATCCATAGCCCCATAGGCAACACTGCGGGTTATTAATTCTATTGATATTTTACGATACTTATCCATAGTTGTATATACTTGCAGCTTAAACTATTGTTTCCACAACCATAAACTATTTAAGCAACCCAGAGGAAAGTAAGTCCCTTCGTGTGGGGTGGTAATATTGGTTAGGAAAGAGGTTTTAGTTAGTTGCATTTCTGAGACTGATGCGCTAAAGGCAGAGCTTGAGATGGCGCTAAAGGGCGTGAGAGAGGAGCTTGATGAGCACCTTGAGACAGTAAACCAGACAACAGAAGAGGTCCAGTCAAACTATGAGTACTTGTGCAGGCTTGATGAGAAGATTGAGCTCATATCAGCAAGGGTTGAGCAGGTAGTTCTCCTTCTGAGCAAGGATGGCAAGAGCATTGAAGAAAAGAACGCCCAGGAGTATAACCTTACAGAAAAGGAAAAGGCAGTCTTCCTTGTGCTTTACACAGCAGAGAAGAGGATGCTCACTTACAGGGAAATCGCGCAGGGAGTGAGGGATTCAGAGTTCCTTGTGAGGACTTACATAACAAGCCTTATCCAGAAAAGCATCCCAATCAGGAAAAGGTACATAGGCAATGTGGCACACGTTGAGCTTGACCACCGCTTCAAGGAGCTGCAGGCAAAAACAAACGTGCTCAACCTGTCGCAGAAGACAGTGAAGGAATTCCTCTGAGCAACAGTCTCTACTGCTCTGCAGGGTTTCCTCTTTGGATAATCCCTTTTATTTCCTGCTGATATTTTTTCTTTTGAAAATGCCTGCAAGAGAATAGGCTGATAAGAAAACGAGTGTTATAATCCAAAAAGCAAGCATATAAATCATATTAAGCCTCTTTATGAGCCATATTATATTAAAATCTGTTTAAATAATTTTTCCTAAGCTCACATTCTCATTCAGGGCCGTAGCTGTTTCTTATGCTGTCAGCCCTTGATGTAAAGGCCTGCCTGCTTTTCTCTTCAGCTGCAAAAATTGATGACCTGTAGCCTGAAAGCATCCTTTCAATAACTTCAGGCAGCCCATTATGGCTGGTTGCTGACTGCGCCATGTCGGACATCATTGAAATTTCCCTTCCCATCTCATCAACAGCAAGCATGACGCACCTTGAAATCTCGCTAAACGCCATGTACACTGCGCTCATTCCCTGATGGCTCTCCCTGAAGAACCTGAATGGTTCCCTTGTGTTTTCAACATGCTCAACTACATCGCTCACGCGGCTGTTCAGCCTGTCAAGAAGGAGGACCCCGTGCTGGATATAGCCTATGTGCATTGTAAGAATCTTCAGCTCGGTAGTCCTGAAGTCTGTTGACTGGTTGGACTTTGACATTTCATTATATAACAGCATCATCTCCCTTTGGAGGGCTCCATGAGCCCGGTAGAGCTCTGCGTAATTAGGGCTCGCAATCATGGTCCTTCCAAGCCGTTGCTCTGTTTCCTGGAACAGCTCAAAAATTTCTTTTGCGCGATGCTCTGCCTGCACATAATCTGCGATGGCCTGCTGCCTTGCAGGCAAAACCCTGAAGTCCCTGTACTTAACCACTGAATCAAGAACATCCCTTGAATAGTCTGATGTGCCTGCAACAGAGCTGATTAGCCCTGATACGACCCGGATTTCCTCTTCAAATAACTGCTCAAGTGTCTTTGGCTCAGCCCTCTTTCCTGTAAGCCTATGCACAATCCCGTTTGCAATGTACATTCCCATGTAAAGTGCTGATGAGCTTTCAACCCTTAATGCCCTGTTGATTTCTGACTGCACTGAAACAAGCTCATCCAACCCTTTTTTTACCTGAACAAAGCCTGTTCCGCTGCCCTTTTTCTTTCCAAGAGCCTTTCGCAGGTTTTCGTAAACCGAGCCTGATTCGCGAGCGCAGTTTTCAGAGCCACTGGCAAATCCCTCCTGGCCAAGCTTTTTAAGGAATTCCTCATCATCTGATTCGTCTTCCTGGGGCTTTGCTGCCTCTCCCTTCAACACATACATTCCCGCACCCCTTTCTGCTTATTTTGATATGAGCTGATTCAACAGCCTTTCAAGCTCTGCCTTTACGAGTTCGTATTTTTGCTTAGGCTCAATAAAATCCCAGCTCTTCCTGGCGTATTCAAATGCCTGCTGCTGGGACATCCTGCTGAAGTCCGCTTTTTGCGCAAGATAATCAGCTTTTTTGTCAGGGCCCATCCTTTCAAGCCCCTTCTCAGCCAATTGTGATGCCTGCGCCTGTGTCAGCTTGCTGAAATCAGTGTTCTGGATAACATACTCAATGCCGCCTGCCTGAGGGCCTTTAACTCCCTGAAGGACTGGCAGCTCATTCTTGCCGTCATTATAGCCCATGTAGAATTCCACGCTGCCATCCCGGGCTATTTTTCTCTGCAGGGTTACTGCAGCATATCCCTCTGCAACCTGCCTCTGGCCATTGATGAATCCATCAAGCTTCTGGTCAAAGTCTGTTTTTGCGCCAGCGTAAGCCACAGCTGCAATAGACGCTGCAGTAACAACAAACCTTTTGAGCCCGGTGAAAAGGCTCGCATTGTATCTTCCCCTTTGGTAATTTGCGCTTATCATGCAGCTTATTTAGAATCCTGGTTTAATATCGGTTTCTGCCTGAAAACCGGAGAATTTCTGCTAAATCCGCATAGGACTGGCTGACTAAAAAAAATGTTTCAATAAAATTCCCCTCCTGAAACGGATTTCCGGATTTATGAAAGGGATTTACGGGCAAAATTTCTCAATTTCAAGCTCTTCAAGAATGAAATGGGCATCAAGACAGATATTTTCATCCAGCCTCAACTCGGCGAGCAGTGAATCTGCCTCAGCCATATCCTGCATTATCAGGTCAGCAATGATGCTTCCTGAAGCGTCAACATACACATTGTTAATCCCTTTTTTGCCCAACAGAAGGCTCTTTTCATCTTCCGAAAAGGCCCTGCTTTTAGCGCTTAACACTAAATAGAGCCTGATTGGGAACCCCAGCTTCCTGAAATCAGGGAGTGCGCAATACTTGATTATTGTTTTTTCAAGACTCTTCAGCCTGTCAAACAATGTTGTTTCAGGGATTCCCTCAATGCGGCTTATTTCCATCAGGGCGAGCCTTGAGTTCCGGCGCAAATGGCTCATGATGGCAGCCGCATTCCTATCTAATTTAACCTGATTGTTTCTTCTCATAGATGGCGGGAATATAATTAAGTAAATAAATTTATGCTCAGAATTTTCGGAAATGTTACGAAACATCCTGAAGTTGCTGCACAGCCAACACAATAAATTTATAAAATCCGTCTTCTGAGGAATCTTATGAACGATTACAGGAAGGCTATTGCAGGATTAGTTGCCCGGGAGTCAGGAATACCGGCTGAAACTGCTGAAGGGATGATTGCAGTTCCGCCTGACAAGGAGCTTGGGGACTTTTCATTTCCATGCTTTGCGCTTTCAAAAGAAATGAAGAAAAACCCTGCAGAGATAGCCTCAGGGCTTCAGCAGAGAATCAAGCCCTCTGGAATTGTTGAGAAGATAGTTGCAAACGGGCCTTACCTTAATTTCTTTCTTAACAAGGCAATGCTGGCAGAGGCAGTAATCTCAGAAATATCAGCCAGCAAAGAAAAATACGGCTCTTTGAACCTGAAGAACAGGAAAGCCCTGATAGAGCACACAAGCATAAACCCAAATGCAAGCCCTCATGTTGGCAGGGCGAGAAACGCCATAATAGGGGATTCTCTTTCAAGAATCCTGAGGTTCCACGGCTACAGGACAGAAGTGCACTACTTTGTCAACGACATAGGAAAGCAGATAGCCATGCTCGTCTTTGGCTGCGGCTCAAAGAGGCTTGAGTTCAAGGACCTGCTGGATGAATATGTAAAGATTAATGCTGAGCTTGAAAAAAACCCTGAGCTTGAAAAAAAGGTTTTTGAGCTGCTCAAAAAGCTGGAAGATGGCGACAAGCAGGTGATTGCACGGTTCAGGAGAGTTGTGGAGCTGTGCATAATAGGGCAGGCAAAGCTGTTTGAAGAGCTTGGGATAAGATATGATTTCTTTGACTACGAGTCAAAATACCTCTGGGATAAAAAAACAGAGGATGTCCTGAGGCAGCTTCAGGGAACCGGCAGGGTTTTTGTTGACGCTGATGGAAGGAACGTGCTGAACCTGGAGGGCTTTGGCCTTGCCATGGAAATCCCTGTTTTCGTGCTTACCAGGGCAGACAAGACATCACTTTACGGGCTGAGGGACCTTGCATATAACCTTGACAAGATAAGCAGGGCCAAGGACAGGAACATAGTGGTTTTGGGAGAGGACCACAAGCTGTATTTCAGGCAGATAGAATCAACGCTCTCACTAATGGGGCTGAAGGCCCCTGAAGCAGTCCATTATTCATTCATTCTGCTCGCCTCAGGCAAGATGTCAACCCGCTCAGGGAACCTTGTGCTGCTTGAGGAATTCATGCAGCAGGCTCTTGAGAAGGCTGTAAGGGAGTTAGCATCAAGAGGCAAGAGCATGAAAAACTCCAGGCCGCTTGCAAAGGCAATCGGCTATGGCGCGCTGAAATACCACATAATAAAGGTGAGCCCTGAGAAAAATGTTGTCTTTGACTGGGAGCAGGCATTAAGCTTTGATGGAGAATCAGCCCCATACATACAATACGCCCACGCGAGGATTTGCAGCATACTTAAGAAAGCCAGCCTTCCAAAATCAAAAAAGACAAACTTCTCGCTACTCGGGGCAAAAGAGGAAACAGGCCTGGCAAGCGCCCTTGCGAACTTTCCTGAAATAGCTGAAAGGGCCTGTTCACAGCTAAGGCCTCACCTTATTGCGAATTACGCCTATCTCCTGGCAGACAGCTTCAACAGGTTTTACCACGCATGCCCTGTGCTGAGCGAGGAAAAGGAGCTGATGAATGCAAGGCTTCAGCTTATCCTGTGCGTAAAATATGTACTGGAGATTTGCCTTAGCTTGCTGGGAATTGAGTCACCTGAAAGCATGTAGCCCTGCACAGCATAGCAATATTTTTAAATTATCAGCAAATCCCTCATGCTATGACATACATATTGCCAGAGCATCCAGAGCCAGAAAAATGGCTTGCACAAGCACCGTACAAAACCTGCTGGGAGGCAGACAAGGCAGTCAGCAGCCTTATTCGCAGTGTTGAGCACCCTTTTATCAGGTTTCTTGAGGAAAATGCACGCCAGATTGGCGTGTTCATGGATGGCTACAGAAGAACCACAACTCCTGAAGATGAACATAGGTATGTTGCCGCGAATTACGGGGCATTTGCAGAATCTGTTGAGGAACTGGCTCTAAGTGAAAGAGACAGGTTCACCCTGGATACTGTGGATATGCTCGCAATGTGGAAGCATGTCACTAAGTTAGAGCTCCCAAAATATGCAACAGCCGCTATAGTCTTGTGCGCTTACTTTAATGCCGCACTCGGGTTTGAGAGCTTAAGGGGATTGGGAAGAAGAACTATTGAAGAAGGCCCTCAAAAAGGCCTGCTCAATGGCGAGGAATCCCGATTATTCTATGAACTGCTCAGGCAGGTTAAAGGCTCTGCTGAAGCCTTAAGTCTCCTGAACCGGGACAAGTGGGATTATGCTGCGCAGGTTTCTGAGAATTTTAGAACAGGCATAACATTATCCCTAAGCATGGTGGGCAACTGGAAGGCAGAAGGAAAGAAAATAAAAAGTGCGATAGATATCAATTGAGTCTTAACCTTGATGAAAGCACTGCAAACACCAACCCTTGATGAGATTGTCCGGCTTGACGAGGGCTCTATCGGCGTAATGAAAACGATTGTTGGTCTCCATGGAAGGAAACGCGCTGCTGAAATAACCGGACTGACTTTTCACCAGCTAAAGGAGTCTTATGCCAAAGGGGCTGGAACCAGGCAGAATCTCAGGGCAATCCCTGCAGATGCTTACAGGAGGGCGTGCGAAGCGCTTGGAATAAGCCAGCCTGAAGGAAACTTCTCATTTAGGGCCCACAGGCCTACAAAGAAAGACAGGGAAGAGCTGTATGTTCAGTTAACCCCGGAGATAAGGGAAGAGGTAAGGCGATTTATCAGGGGAAGAACCGTAAAAGAAGCGGCAGGGGATTTGGGCATGAACCGCAGCATGCTACAGCCTCTTTACAATCCCCGCACTCGTGTAAGGAACATACCTGTTGCAGTCCTTGAAAAAATAAGAACTGCCAGTTCACCAGCCAATCCGGCAGGTCATTATGCAACAGGCAATGGGCTTACTGCTGATGAACACCCCATGCTGCACATGGCCGGATACCGCAGGATTCGCGAAAAGGAGAGGCAGCTGATAAGGCAGTTCCTAACTGGGGGAACAATTGAAGATGCAGTTTCAATGATTCAATATTTCGGGCTCAAGCCAGCTTACTGGAATAACAGCTACATAAGCAACATAGCGCATAGCCTGATGGCAACAGTAGTCAGGATAAGAATAGCCGCAGGATATTACGACATGATAGCAGGCGCAAGTGAAGAGGGCATCCACTGGCAGGAAATCCACATGGCAGGTCATATCAGGAACACTGCTTCAAGAAGGCAGCTCATTGGGGCTTATGTGGAATCGTTCAATCCAGGCAAGAAATGCACATCACTTGCCCGGATTTCAGCAAAATATGCAGCAGCAGCAAAAAAACTGGGTGTTGAGGCAATTCAGCTGAAACGGATTGTCTGGGGCAACAACCGCAGGATTCAGGCAGCGCTATATCTGAGGGTTCTTGAGGCATCAGGGGCTGTTGAGCTCTCTGAAGAGGACAGCAGGCTTAAGCCATACGTGGGCAGGGCTCAGGAGCTTGAAAAAATGCTGGAAACATACTCATTGAAGGCGTTGACAGACTCATTTGTGAAGCCGCTGCTCAGCCAATTCAGGGTAATCTCGCCCTACATAAAGGAGCCTGAAGCAGGCATTGCAATGCTTCTCCAGGAAGCTGCATCAGGCAGAAGCCCTGATGCCCTGATTCAAATTATGCAGGGATACGCAACAGGGCTTTCAGGAGCAATAACCCAGCCAATAAATCCCCTAACTGCATCAGAATTCGCCTCTCTCATCAGGGAAGAACCGCGCCCTGTAAAGGTAGCAGCATATTTCCAGAGAATAGGCGCTTACCTTAAGAGCCCTGATGAATGCAGGGAAATGTTTTTGCAAAAATTGGGAGAAGCCGGAGACAAGGATAGGCTGATGAGGCAGCTTGATGAGTATGTGAGGATTCTGGAGAGAAATTCAGCAGTATTCGCAGCTAACAGAATACCGAAAAGTCCGATAACGAGCTCGGATTTCGCCTATTTCTTTGGAATAAACAGGGCAGACAAAAACAGCCACACTGCCAAGTAAATAGTTTTAAATACAAAACCAATATCCCGAGGCAATATGGCAGGCGATAAATTCAATACAACCGCTGAACTAAAGGTTTCTCCGAGGATTGTTGACCAGGTCATAGGGCAGGAGGATGCTGTAAGGATAATCAGGAAGGCAGCCAGGCAGAGAAGGCACGTGCTGCTTATCGGAGATCCTGGAACCGGGAAGTCAATGCTTGGAATGGCACTTGCTGAGCTCCTTCCAAAGGAAAAGCTGGTTGATGTAGTGGCATTCCCTAACCCCAATGATGAAAACCAGCCATTCATAAGGACTTTGCCGGCAGGGCAGGGCAGGGAGCTTGTCAACAAGTCACGCTACGAATCTGCAAACGTATTCAGGTTCCAGAACATGATAATGATTGTGATAATGATTTTAACACTGATAGCCCCGATATGGGCATTCAATCACTATACTGCAATCGGGGGCTATCTGCTCGGGGGGCTGATGTTCATAGCATTCTTCTTTGGAGGGCTCCTGTTCTTCGCTTCATTCATACTGTTCATGAACCTGGGCAGAAAGGCTGATGGCAGGATGAAAGCGCCAAAGGTGGTTGTGGATAACCACAGCAGGAAGCAATCGCCATTCTTTGATGCCACAGGCGCTCACGCAGGAGCGCTGCTGGGAGATGTACTTCATGACCCTTTTCAATGTTTTTACTATGCAGCCGTTAATAAAAAATCGGGCGGTGCCTTCAAGCCTCAGCTGCTTGAAAGAATATTCATGGATATTCAATATAAACACAAAAAAGAAATAATAAGGAATAAGAAAGGGTATGAGGCGATATTCCTTAATAAGGAAGAACTTACAATTTTGGGGGAAACAAAAGGAAAAATTTCGCCCGTAGAAGTTTTGTCAATCAACAAGCAAGATTATGACGGCAAAATGATCAAACTAAAAACCTCCCAAAATCAGGAATTAATCGTGACACCTGAACACAAAATAGCTGTTAACGAAAATGGAAAAACGTCATTCGTTGAAGCAGGAAAAATAAAAACAGGGCAGGAAGTAATCACAAAATCAGAAGACATAATAATTGATGAAAAAGGGATAATCAAAACGTACGATTCCAGACAGCAGGAACAATGCAGCTTATATTACCAATATTTGGACATCAAATCACAAAACCCGTTATGGGGCTATAAAAAAATAGCAAAATCAATGGGACAAAAAACAGGAAAAACAAGATGGTGGCACCAAGGCAGGCATATTCCTGTTCCCATACAAACAATACGCTGGCTGAAAGACAAAGGCCTGCTGCCGTTGAAATGTGAAGATAAACGAACACAAACTATCTCAAAAATTCTTGGAGCGACCTTTGGTGATGGAGGAATCTTCAAAAACTTAAATGGCATTTTTCTTTCAAGCATGGAAAAGGAAGCAGTCATGGAATTTGGAAATGACCTGAAAACCGTTTTCGGTGATGAAATTCATTTAAACAGCAGGATTATAGAATGTGGAGAAAAAGGACATTCTTGGTGCTATCAGAACACAAACCGAAATATCATAAGGTTTTTTCTCGCTTTGGGAGCTCCAAAAGGAAACAAAACCAGCCTTGAGCTAAACATTCCGTTATGGATAAGCCTGAACGAAACATTACAGGATGAGTTTTACGGTTCATTCTTTGGCAGCGAGCTTGGAGTGCCTAAAGTGCACAAACAAAGAAACAGGCTACAAACGCTTGATTTGGCAATTACAGGCACAGAAAAACTAGATGAAAACCGGCGATTGTTTTTTAATAAAATAAGAAAATACCTTGCCGAAAAAGGCATCAATTCGACATCGCTAATAAAGAGAAAAACCAATAATGAGGATTTATTCCTGTTCAGATTAATGATTTCAATAAAATTCGAAAATGTTGTCAATTTTATCAAGAATGTGAAAATGAACTATTGCAACCATAAAAAAATAAAATTGAATAATGCAATAAGTGAGTTTGCCACGATCAAAAAAGACAAATTCAATGATTTAACTTCAAGAGGCTACGGGGCCGAGTCAGCAATGAGAATACTGAAACTAACACCCAAAGCGCTTTATTATATCTTAAATGAAGATTTCAACTGAAAAATGATACTAGAAAAACAAAAAATCGTAAAAAAGGAAGAGGTACACTACAAGGGAAAGCTCTACAACATCACCACAAGTTCGGGGAACCTCATAGCCAACGGAATCCTGTGTAAAAACTCAGGCGGACTGGGAACTCCTGCACATGAGCGGGTGGTTGCCGGGATGATTCACAAGGCAAACATGGGCGTCCTGTTCATAGACGAGGTTGCAACACTACAGCCATCAACACAGCAGGAACTGCTCACAGCGCTTCAGGAGGGGAAATACTCAATCACAGGGCAGAGCGAAAGGTCAGCAGGCGCAATGGTAAGGACAGAGCCTGTGCCGTGCAACTTCATACTGGTTGCAGCAGGCAACGTAGAAACCATAAGGAACATGCACCCCGCGCTCAGGTCCAGGGTAAGGGGCTACGGATACGAGGTTTTCATGAAGGAAACAATGCCTGACACAGATGAAAACAGGGAAAAAATAGCCCACTTTGTTGCGCAGGAGGTTACGAAGGACAAGAAGATTCCCCACTTCACAAGGGATGCTGTTGAAGAGATAATCATTGCGGCAAGAAGAGCTGCAAACAGGAAAGGCCACCTTACATTGCACTTGAGGGAGCTGGGCGGGCTTGTGAGGGCGGCAGGCGACCTCGCAGCAGAGGAGGGCGCAAAGCTTGTTGAGAAGAAACACGTCAAGAATGCTAAAAACATTGCAAGGACGCTTGAGCAGCAGATAGCAGACAAGATAATAGAGCACAGGAAAGAGTACGAAGTGATAATAACAGCAGGGAAAAAGGTAGGAAGGGTAAATGGACTTGCGGTGATTGGAAGCGGCACATCCTACTCAGGGCTGATAATGCCCATAGAGGCGGAAGTCACTCCAGGAGGCGAGGCGAAGGATATCATAGCAACAGGGAAGCTGGGCGAAATAGCCAAGGAGGCCATACTCAACGTGTCAGCAATAATCAAGAAATACTTCGGCGAGGACATAAGGAAGACCAGGGATATTTACGTCCAGTTCCTCCAGACATATGGGGAGGGTGTTGAGGGCGACTCTGCAAGCATCGCAGTAGCAACCTCAATCATCTCTGCACTTAAGGGAATACCTGTAAAGCAGGAATACGCAATGACAGGAAGCCTTTCAGTAAGGGGAGAAGTGCTTCCAGTCGGGGGGGTGTCATCAAAGGTAGAGGCTGCAATAGAGGCAGGAATAAAGAATGTAATTGTGCCCAGGACAAACCTCAAGGACATAATAGTGGACAGCAATGATGCAGCAAAAATCAGGATAATTCCTGTTGACAACATAATTGAGGTTCTTAAAGAGGCCCTTGACTGGAAGGGCAATGAGGCAGTTCTTAAAAGGATTGCCCCCAGCTTAAGCAACAAGTAAGTTCTCCACTATATAATAGTAAGAAAACTATTTATAATTTTCAGTCCAGCCTTCTGAAAAAGAGGTGATTTAATGTCTTTTCTCCAGAATACAGGAAACGCGCTCCTTGATCCCCTGGTAATTCTCTGGGACAAGTTTGTTACAATAATCCCCGGAATCATAGGCGGGCTTCTCGTGATAGCAATTGGCTACATTGTCGGGATGGCCTTCGGATACCTTCTCCACAAGTTCCTTGAGCACTTAAAGCTTGACGACCAGATAAGAAAGGCAGGCGTTGCCCACTCAATAGGGTTCATAAGCGTTTCAAATCTCATCGGGGCGCTCCTGAAATGGTACATAGTGGCCCTGTTCATAGTCCCGGCAGCAGAGCTTATGAGGCTGGGCGTGCTCTCAACATTCCTTAAAGACTTTGCAAGATGGATACCTGGCCTGATAATCGCAATAATCATAGTGCTTGCAGGCCTGATAATAACAGACTACCTGGCAGACAGGATGCTCCACGCCAGGAGGAAGGGAGTCAGGGCTTTCAGCGCAGCAACAAGATGGTTCCTGATAATATTCGTGATGCTGACAGCCCTCAACCAGATAGGCATTGATGTAAGCCTGGCATCATCAACAACACTGATTTTAGTTGCAGGGCTTTCAATCGGGCTCGCCATAGCAGTTGGGCTGGGATTCGGGCTCGCCATGAAGGAAGAGGCAAAGGGAATCATAAAGCAGCTAAAGAAGGGATTGTAATTATTTTCCAAACCTTCTCTCCCTTCTCTCGAATTCCTCAATGCAGCCAACCACATCCTGCCTTGTAAGTTCAGGCCACAGCTTGTCAAGGAATATCAGCTCAGAATAGGCAAGCTGCCACGGAAGGAAATTGCTGAGCCTGCATTCCCCGCCGGGCCTTATAAGCAAATCAGGCTCATCAGGCATGTAAAGATACCCTGAAAAAGCCTCCTCGTCAAGGCTGTTAATTGAAACCGCTCCCTTGCTGACATCTCCTGCAAACTTCCTGGCAGCGTCCACTATCTCTGCCTTTCCCCCATAAGCAACTGCCAGGTTGACTATGTAATCAGAATAGCTTTTTGTCTGCTCCATAAGCTCCCTCATCTCCAGCTGGACATCCTTCGGGAGAATCTCAAGCCTTCCAATAAACCTTATCCTTATCCTGTTCTCCTTTAGCGTATCATCCTGCACTGCCTTTTTCAGGGAATTCCTGAATACTGACATCAGGGCAGCCACCTCATTGGGCGTTCTTTTAAGGTTCTCTGTGGAAAGGACATATAATGTAACTTCCCTTATGCCCAGCTCCTTGAGCCACCTGAGAAGCTCCCTTACCTTTTCAGCGCCATACTCGTGGCCCTTCAAGGGGTCTGAACCCGTTTTTCTGGCAAACCTCCTGTTCCCATCAAGAATCACAGCAATGTGCCTCAGAGACATAAAACAGGCTAATCAACAATTATTTAAATAAGTTATCGTAAAGCCGCAACATGGCTAAAGTATCGCCTTCCCTGCTGTCCGCGGACTTCTCCAGGCTGGGGGAACAGGTTAAGCTTGTTGAGAAATACTCAGACCAGATTCATTTTGACGTGATGGACGGGCATTTCGTGCCCAACATCACCTGCGGGCCAGCAGTCCTGCAGGCTGTCAGGAGGTCAACCAGGCTGCCAATAGAGGCGCACCTCATGATTAGCAACCCTTCTGAGTTCATTGAAGACTTCGCAAAGTCAGGGGCTGACATAATCACAGTCCATATAGAAGCAGACAGGCACATACACCGCACGCTGAACAGGATAAGGGGCATGGACAAAAAACCAGGCGTATCCCTGAACCCGTCAACCCCAGTTTCAGCAATAGAATACGTACTTGAAGAGGTTGACCAGGTTCTTGTAATGACTGTAAACCCCGGCTTTGGAGGGCAGAAATTCATAGAGTCCATGCTCCCGAAGATAAGGAAGCTCAAGGAACTGATAAGGGAGAGGGGGCTGCAGGCAGAAGTGGAGGTTGACGGCGGCATAAACGCTGAAACTGCAAAAAAGGCTACAGCTGCAGGGGCAGACATACTGGTGGCAGGCTCTTACATATTCAACAGTAAAGACCCGATAGCTGCAATAAAAAGCCTAAAGGGGAAGCAATAATAATATAAAAATAAAAGAATAAGGGAAAAAAACTACCTTCTCTTTCTCCTCTTTCCTCCACGGGACATCCTTGCCCTGGAGACGTCGCCCTTCCCGTCAATGAAGTAAAGGTATCCCTTTTCCTTCCTAACGCCTGGCTTGGCGACTACTTCCTGCTTTTGCCTTCCCTTCTTTCCCCCGCCCCTTGCCATCCTGGCGCGGGAAACATTTCCCTTTTTGTCAACGAAGTAAAGGTATCCCTTCTCCTTCCTAACGCCTACTTTTGCAACTTTTTCTGCCATTTAGCATTCCCCCCTTTCACTTCTTTTTACTCTCGGAAAAAAAGTTTGTTTTCCTCTCAATCTGGGGGAATGGTTATATATAAAGTTTGCGTTTTATCGTCGGTAAGCTCATGTCAGAAAGCTTCATCTATCCGCGAAAAATACTCCCTGGCCCTCTGGACAATGCTCTGAAGCAGGAATTTCTCCAGTTTGGCGTCATAAATCTCGCCCAGCGGCATGAACTCTGTTATCCTGTACAGGCCCTTCACCTTTTCAACAATAAACAGCTCCTTCAGCCTCTTCAGCTGCCTCCTGATGTTTGATGATGCTATGCCGAGCATGGGAAGCCTGTGCATTTTCCTGTTCAAAACCACCTTCCTCTCAATCTCGCTGCAGGAAACAAGCCTCTTCGCCCTGCGCTGCTTCAGGAGCACGTGAAGAACATCAACAACAACATCCCTTGAGTCGCCGGGCTGGAGAAGGCCGAGCGTCAGGCATAATTTCTTGACCAGCTCCCTTTCCCTGATATTGGAAGGCCTTTCATATTTTCTAAGTGTTATCTCGGCAAGCGGCGTGTCTCTTGAAATTTTCATCACAACCACCATGATTAAAGCTGTATAAATACTTTTCTGAAAAAATCAGGATATTTTCAAACTCCCGACGACAAATCATGTTTTTTGCATGAACCGGCCCTTTTTGACAAAAAAAACGCCCAAAAACGGCTGAAATCCGGGCTGGTTTTCAATTTGTGTTTTAAAAAATCCCCGACGAGAAAAAAACTTTTTGAAAAGAAAAGAGAAAAGTTTAAATATAGGTTTCATCATAAAAAAAGTTCAGGTGATAATAACCAGATGTCTTTAACTGAAGAAAAAACTTCTGATAAACAAACTTCAAAAAGAGGAAAATTCGGAGTCAAGTTCGGATTCGGCCCCCATTTAACATTGGATGGGTATGAATGCGACTCCAGGAAGCTGGATGACATGAATTTCCTGTACGGGCTGCTTGACACCCTTCCGGGAATGATAGGCATGACCAAAATCATGCCCCCATACATCCTTTACTATGACGGGAAGGACAAGCCTGAAGACAGGGGGTTCAGCGGCGTAGTGATAATAGCAGAATCCCACATAAGCATACACACTTACCCTGAGAAGAGGTTTTTGACCTTTGATATCTACTCATGCAAGAGCTTTGACATAGAAAGGACAGTTGAATACGTTGTCAAGGCCTTTGGAATAGGCAATTTCAGCAAGAGAGTCCACCACAGGGGAAGGGAGTTCCCGAAAGACATGGATATGGTGGAAAACATAATGGACAGCGACAGGGCAAAAACAAGCGAGCAGTAGTGCCTGTTTTCAGCTTTCTGCATTAATTTTTGGGAAATTTTATAAAACATACAAGATTCCTTCAATTCATGAACCAGCACTTTTCAATGCCCTTCAATTTCTGCGCACTCCCAAAAGAGCTTTCTGATTACAAAAAGTCCCGGGTAGCAATACTTCCAGTCCCCTTTGATGCCACCACCACATACCAGCCGGGGACAAGAAACGGGCCCCTTGCCATAATAGACGCATCGCGCTCGCTTGAGGCTTATGATGAAGAGCTGGGCAGGGACATCTCAAGCATAGGCATATGCACGCTTGAGGAGCTTGAGGTGGTTGATGATTCAGAGAAAACCGCAGCAAGGGTTTACGAATCTGTCCAGTCCATTCTCGCAGACGGCAAAAAGGCATTGGTTATAGGAGGTGAGCATTCAATAAGCAGCGGCTCTGTGAAGGCTCACCTGGAGATTTACCCTGACCTTACTGTGCTGCACATTGACGCACACGCTGACATGAGGGATGACTTCAGCGGGAACAGGCACAACCACGCCTGCGTTGCCAGAAGGATATCTGAGATGTGCCCATTGGTTTCAGTGGGCGTGAGAAGCATATCTGAAGAGGAAATCCAGCATATCAGGGATAATGCAGGCAGGATAAAGGCATTCTTTGCAAAGGACATCTGCCAGAGAGGCAATGATGAATGGATGGAGCAGGCAATAAGCCACCTGGGCAGGAATGTATATGTCACAATAGACCTGGATGCCCTTGACCCCTCAATAATGCCGTCAGTGGGAACCCCACAGCCAGGGGGATTGGAATGGTACCAGCTGCTTGCATTCCTCAGGAGGATTGCAGGCTCAAGGAATGTCGTAGGCTTTGACTTGACAGAGCTGATGCCAATACCCGGGAACCACGCTCCAGACCTTCTTGCGGCAAAGCTGGCCTACAAGCTTATTGGCTACTTCTTCTCAAGAGAGTAGCTCTTCAGCAGCCTCGCTGGATGATAGCTGAGCTTCATCCTCTTCAGGGGCTCAACACCAAAATCATCCTGCGCATCCAGGAAGGGATAAGAGCCACAGAATCCTGCAAGCTCCCTAATAAGGAAATCAGAAGCCCCCCTGAACTCGTAGTCTGTCTTCAGAATTATCTTGCTGTAAACATTGCTTGAAAGCTGCTCGCCAAGGCCGGCGCCTATCAGCCTGCCGCCTGCCTTCAGCACAATCCCCCTGACGCCAAGCTCTGCTGAATAATCAACCAGCCTCCTTGCAGCCTCTGACTCTGCAATCATGGCCTGCCTGTCCTCGCCGCCAACAGAGCCGGCTTTCCTGTCACTCCACAAGCCTATCAGCTCAAGGCATTGCTGCTTATGCAATGAGGAACTGAACTCCTCCACAGACACATCAGGGTTATTCCTGAGGAAAATGTTAATCTCCCGCCTCTTGCTATGATAATTGCCGCCATTCATGCCAGACAGCTCTCCAGTGCTGTAAATGTAATCCTGAGTCCAGTAATTGAGCTCGCAGCTGTTAAGAACCGCGAATTCCCCATAAATGCCCTTAAGGCACTCGGGAATGTAAACCGCCAGAGGATTGGCGTTAACACCCTCATTAAGGTTCAGCTTTTCAACAATGCCAAGGCACTCATTGAAAGTTTCGCTCATGCCACTGGCTGACCTGAATGCCATTGAGCCCCAGACAGCAAACCTGCCCTTTAGGAAGCCAAAAACGCACGGATGCCCGTTAATCATGGCCCAGCTGTGCCTGAAAGGCCCTGCCCAGATAAACCGCATCGCGAATGTTGAGTCGGCAATCGGCTCACTAATCCTGCTGAAGCATTCCTGGAAAACAGAGCGGTCGCTGAGCCTTATCGGCTTTAAGTCAGAAAGCTTCACAGTCATCCCAGCCTGAAACATCAGGGAAGTTTTTTATAAAATTTGTGCAATGACTGATAAAATTTTTATTCTATGCGGCTTTTGGGCATTTTCAATGGATATCATAGAGAATATTTCTGATTACAGCAGCGAAATAAAGAAGTGCATAGCCAGGCACGGGCATGCGCCTGAGCACAACTACTCATATTACCTGTCAAAGGCAGAGCTTGGAGCCAGGAATGTATTCCTGCAATCAGGCGATGGCTACGGACTCCTGGCGAATTACAGGGAAAAGGCAGGCGAATTCATGATTCTCTCTGAGCCGCTTGCCCCTGAGGAAGAAGCATTAAGGCTTATCATGGATGCCCTTGACACATGCTTCAAAAATCTGAAAATAACCAAGTTCGTGGTTGAGCAGGATGAAAAGGCAAGGGAGAAGACGCTCCATGCGCTAAAAGGCACAGGGTATAAGGGCCTGGACCCGAGATATTCCCTTTTCTGGCCTGTGTTTGACATGGAAGGCTGGGACGGGGATGCAATGCAGGGCGAAAAATGGAAAAACATGAGGAACATAAAAAACAGATTCTACAGGGAAAACAAGGTGGAAGCAGTTGACACTTCCACAATAGGAAAGGACCTGCTGAAGGGCATAATATCCGAGTGGGTTGAACGGCGAAGGATGAACAGCATTGGCACAGACAGGAAGGACTCCAATTTCACATATATTGAGCCGTACATAAACCTGATAAACATAGGCTTCGGCGAGATGAAGTTCGCAAAAACCCTTGTTGTCAACGGCGTGCCAAGCACGATAACAGCAGGCTGGGAGATTCCCAATTCAGACAGGGCATACTATTCAGCCATAGGGATATCCAATTACCGCTTTGAAGGGCTTTCAGAAGCAGCAAACCTTGACGACCTGTGCAGGCTAAAGCAAAACGGTTACAAGAGCGTTGACTTTGGGGGAAGCCCGCTGCCGCTGCTTAACTTCAAGCTGAAATTCAGGCCAACAAGGACATACAGGACATACACATATGCCATAATTAAGAAAAATTGACATCAAGAAACAGCCCAATCCCGTGCTCCCTTATTTTTTCAACTTTCTCATGCATGAACTTCCTGCCGGGAGATGATGATGAAATCTCCATGGCACCAGCCCCAACCTTATCCTTAACCTGGCTGGCATGAGCCCTGAGCATGGCACCAATCCCATCGCCACACTTTACCCACAGGCTTATGGACTGGCTCTTCTTCAAGCCAGCCTCCTTTCTCATGTTCTGAACCCGCCTTATCAGCTCGCGTGCAAAGCCCTCTGCCTCAAGCTCGGGTGTTGATATTATGTTGATATAAACCTCGCCCTGCTCAAACAAAGCATATTCGTAGCCATGCGGTGGCTGCTTGGCAATAATCATGTGCTCCATTGTGAGGGTTACCTTGCCGTCATCAAGGCTGACAGAGTACTTGCCATCCCTCTCAAGGTATTTCAGGAGGGTCTCAGGCGATGTGAGCGCCAATGCTGCTATGATGCTCGTAGCCCTCTTCTGGCCGAACTGCGGCAAAAGCTTCTCATAATCAGCCTTCACAGAGGTCTTTACCCCATCAAATCCTGACGTTACTATTACCTCCTTCACATTCGCCTGCTTCCTGATTGACTCAACAAGCTCAGTGCCCTGAAGCTCATTTGTAACTATTATCGCCTCCTTCAGAGGCCATCTTATTCCCAGCTTTACCTTCTCCCTTGCAGCAAGCACTGCCTGTATTGCGCTCTTCGCAACCCCGAAATCCTTTTCAAGCTGCTCATCAATAATCTCCTTGTCAAAATCAGGCCAGCTGTAAAGGTGTATGCTCTCCTCAGCAAAGTCAAATTCTTTCCTGAGGTTCTGGTACATCTGCTCTGCAATGAATGGGGCTATCGGGGCAATAAGCTTCAGAGACTCAAAAAACACAGTGAACGCAGTGTGAAGGACAGTATCCCTCTCAATCTCGCTGCCACCTGCCTTGTCCCTGGTGAGCTGAATGTATGTCCTGCTGAGCTCAAGAAGCAAATCCTCCACAATCCAGGGAACCTCATTAATGTAATAGCTGTCAAACATGTAAGTGGCTCCCTTTATGGATGAGTGAAGCCTGGATAGGATGTATCTCTCCTCAACTGAAAGCTCTTTTTCGCCATCAATATTTGCAGAGCCTGCAAGCTCAAGCAGGAAATTCTGGATATTCCAGAACACCATGAGGTTCTTGTGCTTCAGCTTCATATCATCAAAATTGTAGTTCAGGTCAAACCCGGGCTTTGCTCCGCCAATGGAATAATACCTCAGCGTGTCAGCCCCATAGCTGTCTATGACCTCGTAAGGCGAGATTGTGTTTTTCAGAGACTTTGACATCTTCCTGCCAAGCGCATCATTGACAAACCCGTGCATATACACCGCCTTGTAGCAGTTCCTCTTCAGCGACACCATTGAAAGGCATATCAGGCTGTTGAACCATCCCCTAATCTGGTCCTTTCCCTCAAGGATGAAGTCTGCAGGCCACATGCCTTCAAAAAGCCCTGTCTCAGAGGGATAATTCAATGGTGCCCATGATGCTGCGCCTGAATCAAGCCACACATCAAGAACATCACTCACTCTTTTCATATCGCTGCCGCAACTGCACTTCAGAAAAACCTCATCAATCCACGGCCTGTGCAGGTTGTCCATCTTCACTGGAAGCTCTTTTCTTGAGCCTATAATCCTCGTTTTAGAGCAGGCAGTGCATCTCCAGATTGGAAGGGGTATTCCCCAGAACCTCTGCCTTGATATGCACCAGTCCTGAAGATTCTGGAGCCACGAATCAAACCACCTGCTGCCTGCCCAGTCAGGAACCCACCTCACCCTGCCATTCTCCTCAAGCATCTCATCCCTGAGCTTCTCAACAGCAAGGAACCACTGCTCAGTCGCCCTGAAAATGACAGGAGTTTCACATCTCCAGCAGTGAGCATACTCGTGAGTCACCTGAGTTACTGCAGCCAGCAGCCCCTTCTTCTCCAGCTCCTTTATGAAAGCCTCATCATCTTTCTTTGCAAACAGGCCATCATAAGGCCCTGCCTCAGTGAACTTTCCAGTCTCGTCAACAGTGTTGAAGGCGGGAAGCCCATTTCTCCTGCCTATCTCAAAATCCTCAGGTCCGCAGCCCGGAGCAGTATGCACAAGGCCAGTGCCAGAGCTTAAGTCAACAAACTCCGCACTCATCACAACAGTATACGCATTCCTGATTCCATGCTGCATGTGGAAGGCTATCTCCTCATGGAAGGGAGACTTGTAGCCCATGCCCTTAAGGTCAATCCCCTTCAACTCCTCCCTGATTTCGTAATGCAAATTGCAAATTCCCTCAATAACAGTCTTTGCAAGCGGCTTTGCAATAATCCAGTCCTCACCAAGTTCCTGAACATTGACCTTGACATACTCAAATTCAGGATGGGCCATTACAGCCATGTTGAAGGGCAGAGTCCAGGGTGTAGTTGTCCAGACAACCAGGAACTCCTTATCCCTGCCTGTAACAGGGAACTTCACAAACACAGAGCGGTCATTCACATTCTTGTAAGTAAGCTCGTGCTTTGCAAGCGCTGTAGCGCATCTCGGGCACCAGGTCATGCTCTTCTTGCCCTCATAAAGGTAGCCGTTCCTGTCAGCCTGCGACAGGGCCCACCACGCGCCCTCAATATACTCATTCTTTATACTCATGTAGGGATTAGCCCAGTCCATCCAGACTCCCAGCCTGGAAAAATCCTTAATCATGGGGTGCATCTGCTCAAGAGAGAATTTCTCGCATTCATCAATAAACTGCCTGATGCCGACTTTTTCAACAATCTCCCTCTTATCCCTGATGCCCAGCCTCTTCTCAACCGCAACCTCTATGGGAAGCCCATGCATATCAAACCCGGGCTGGCTCCAGACATCAAAGCCCTTCATCCGCTTGTACCTCAGAATGCAATCCTTAAGAGACTTATTCCAGGCATGGCCTATGTGTATGGCACCGCTTGTGTAAGGCGGGCCATCAATGAAATAGAAAACCCTTTTCCCCTTGTTCTTTTGGACTGCCTTTTCAAAAATCCTGCTGCTCTCCCAAAACCCGAGAATCCCGGGCTCAATCTCCTTCGGATTATAAGCTCCTGCCATAACTACGGGAAAAAAATAACAAGTTTAAAAAGTTTGTTCAATCAGGGAGCTTCAGGAAAAAACCCTCATCTATTATTTAAGGAGGGAATTGCAGTTAACGCATATATGCCCGCTATGCTTCTCGCTATAAGAAGTGCTAACCCCGTAGTCAAGCACTGCCTTGCAGTTAGGGCAACGGGGCTCCAAATAATCAAGCGAATTAAAAAAGTTCATCATTGGCAGATTTACACATACTCCATGAACCTGCCTATATAAATCTTGCGTATAGAAATATATTCGTCTTATATCAAATGTACATATTCACTTGCCAGAGCTTAAGGTGCTGATGATAGCGGTTATGCCCCAGTAAAGCAATGGCAAAGCTATTAATATGGCTATCCAGTTGGTTATGTCCTTCATATCCACGAAAAGGAAATCCTTCAGCCCCATCTCAGGTTTTCAGCGAGAAGATTATTTAAGCATATGCTGTAACTAAAAAGTGATAAAGAAAAATATATATAAGTTCGCCACAAGAAGAAAAAGAGAAAAGAAGTGTTCATATATGAAACGCAATCTCAGCACAGCAGATGCCCGGCGCATATTGGCAAGGGTTCCCCAGCAAGTGAGCTTCTGGCTGTGCACAAATGAGCACCTCAGGAACCTGGAATCTCTTGGAAAAGCACTTCAAATGGTGAATGATGAGGTCTTCAAATACCACGTCAATAGGGACAAGAACGACTTTGAGACATGGATAAGGGACATCATAAGGGACAAGGAGCTGGCAAGGGAGATTTCAAGGATAAAAACCCGCGAGACACTAGTCAGGAAGATTCTTGAAAGGATAGAGGAATTAAGGAAGATTGTTAAGAAAAGCTCCAAAAAAAGCGTGAGAAAATCTAAAAAGGCAAAATACCCGAAAAAAAGGCTTCCAAAGAAGAAGCATTCGCCAAGGAAGAAAAAAGCCAGTGCACGCAAGGGCAAAAAGAGAAAAAGGCGCTAAGCAGGACTAAAATCCGATTCCTAACGATACCTTTAAATAAAACTGCATTTTTGCCAGAGCTATGACTAAGAGGATTGGTTCTAGGAGAAGAAAAACAAAGCAGTTCATGACAAAGCCCCGCTCAGTAAAGGGCCGCTACCCAATTCAGGGCATGATACAGGCATTCGCCCCTGGCGAAAAGGTAGTGCTGAAGGCAGAGCCATCAATCCATAAGGGACTGTACTTCAGGCGATTCCATGGAAGGATAGGCGAGATAATCGGAAAGAACGGCAAATGCTATGAGGTAAGCCTTTCAGAGGGAAGCAAGCAGAAAAAGCTGATAATCAACCCAGTCCATCTTGTGAGGCATAAAAATGCAGCTGGCAATAACATCTGAAACTCCAATAACCCTTGCAGACCTGAAAGAAGGCATTGCAAGGATAAGGAAGCGGGACAGCGACCCCAACTTCAGGGTAAAGAGAACAGAGGAGTATATTTCGGTTTTCAGCAAATTGAATGGAAAAGACTCTGCAGCACTATACGAGAAGTTAAGCGCCCTGAACATCCCAAGGCTGAGAGACATTCACATATGCAAAATCATAGACATGATGCCTGCTGAAGCAAATGAGCTGAAGCTGATTCTGCAGGGCTACACCATAACTGTCAGCAATGAAAACCTTAAGAAAATAGTTGACATAGTGAAGGAATATGCCGATTAAAAACTATTTTTCTGCCAAAAAAAAGCCATAAATTACCACGAAACCTTTATATAAACTCGTGCATTTTCCGGCAGCATGGACAAGCCCCTTCACGAGGAATATGGCGTGGTGCTTGACTTTTTGCCAAACGGATACCATTCTGACAAAAGGCCCAGCCACATGAAGACTCCAATAGTCCAAGCTCTAGGCAAAACCCACTTCGTGCTGCTTGAGCTTGTCCCGAAAAAGGATGTAGGGCTGCAGCCTCATGATGAGGTCTACATAGGCGATGGGAAAAGGGAGCACATACACCACATAAATGGAAAGCTATCCCCTTCAAGGCTGACAGCAACAGCAAGCGCTGAGCTTGAATTCACTATACGCGAAATCATAAATAAGAACGAGGCGCTATTTATGGACTTCTTCAACAAGGCGCAGCCGTTAAGCACCAGAATGCACTCCCTGGAACTAATCCCCGGGCTTGGAAAAAAGCGAATGTGGGAGATACTTGACGAGAGAAAGGTAAAGCCGTTTGAGTCGTTTGAGGACATGAAGCATCGCGTCAAGCTGATTCCAGACCCTGTAAATGCCATAGCAAAGCGCATACTCATGGAGATAAACGGCACAGAGAAGCACAACCTGTTTGTTGGATGATATTTAGACAAAACATTCAGAATAACAACTTCTCACTTTTCAATGGTCTTT
>JACPTE010000016.1 GCA_016192945.1 Candidatus Woesearchaeota archaeon | reverse complement strand
GCTTCCTGCTTCTGAAGAACTTCAGGCATTTCTCAAAGGCCATTTTGTCATTTCTCTCTGTTTTTCTTTCAGCTAACATAATTTTATACCTCTTATCGCCTGACTTTGTCGTTTCTGTTTATGAGTTCCACCTGCTAAAGCCTGCTGCTGATGCTGCGAACGCAGGCGTCTTCATCAATTTCTTCTCCCAGAATTTCATCCTTGTGTTGTGCGCTGCCCTTTCAATTTTCTTCTGGAACAGGCGGCTGCTCCTGTTTGCTGCAATTCCCGTTTTTTACCTGCTGTTCCTGAGCCGGCTGAATAAGGTTTTTGATTTTTACCTGTTGATGGCAATCCCGTTCATTGCTATAATGGCTGGTGTCAATGTTGATGCGCTGCTTAAAAAGCTGAATTACAGGAAGGTGGCAATAGCTGCTGTTATTCTTGTCTTTATGGCAAGCTCAGGATATACTGCCATCAGGCTCTGGTCATTTGATTTTGCTGATTTCAGGACGGGTCAGGAAATCGCTGATTTCGTGAGGGCTAATTCGGGTGCTGGTGATGTCATTTATGGCGATGTCGGTTCAGTCCCGTTAGTGTCGCTTTTGTCAGGCCGAAGAATAATGGGCAATCTTGTTGACACAAATGAGCTTGTGTATCTATCAGGCGTCAGGAGCCTTGACATGGAGCTTGAGTCTGTTAAGGCGAAAAAGCCCAAGTTCGTGATTGTGAGGCCTTTATACGGAATTGGAGGCCTTGAGAAAGCCAGCCTGTTCCTTCAGGCCCACTGCTCTTTTGTGAGGGATTTCAAGGACGATTACTGGGCTGATTTCCTGGTTTATGACTGCTCTAAATAAGGCATTATGCAGCGCAGTCAAAGATGTATGTTTCCATTTGGTATTTCTCCCAAGGCCTTTTGAATACCTTGACTGGCTTGCAGCTTGTTTTGATGAAATTCTTGAACTCGTCAAGGTATGATGGCCCGTATATGTAGCTTCCCTTCCCGTCGTTGACCCTTCTTTCAATTATGAATTTTACTTTCTTCTCTTTCAGCGACTTTATTGTTTCGCTGGCGTTCAGCTGGCCTGCCCTCCACCTGAGGTTGTTGCTGTCCACAATGTTCAGTGCTATCTCCCTTTCAGACAGCAGGGCTATCAGGGGGGTTACAGAGTCGTCCCCGAATATAAGGTCGCTTTTGGATGAGTGCCCTGAGATGTATCCTGCCACTTCCTGCGCCTCTGCGTAGTCCTGGAATGTGTTTACCTCATAATCATAGCTGCTTTTTGCGCTTAGGAGCGTGATTATTATGATGATTGCTGCAAGCACGGCAGTTCTCCTGTGCTCCCTTGTGAGCTCCACAATCCCTGCAGCCCCCCTGGCTCCAATTATTGCCAGGAAGGGCATAGCAAGCATGAAGTAGTATGAGAATATGGAGCTCATCAGTAGCCCCAGAACAAGGGCATATGAGCTGATTATTGCTATTGAGGCGAGGAATATGTGCCTGGATTTTCTCCTTGAGATTGCAAATAATGCAGCTGTCCCGAACAGCAGAGGGTTTGACTTCAGCAGCAGGGTGATTATCCCCTCCTTGTTTGTTCCCTCTGCAGGCTTTTCAAGGTGGTAGTAATAGGTGTCATTCATGTATGCACTTCCGAACAGCAGGATGAGCAGCATGTTTAGCACGATTAAAAGCCCTAAGAATGCTGCAGCGTACTTCAGGAAGCCCTTCCTGTCAGTTATGAGCAGGTAGCCTGATATTGCAATTCCGGCTATTATTGAAAGCAGCCCTGTCATGGATGCCGCGGCCATTGCCATTCCCCCTGCAAGATGCCTGTTTGTCAGGGCATAATAGGCGCTTGCTGCTGTGAGCATTGTTGCGAGGGTTATCCAGACTGCGAATGTGCTGAACCGCATGACATCATATGAGAAGTAAAAAAGCATTGCAGCGATTATTGCCTCTGTGCTGCCAAGCTTCTCCCTTGCCAGCTTGAAGGTAAACCATGCCGCGCCTATGATTGCCAGGGGCGCTGTTGCCTTTAACAGGATGATGTTAAATCCAAAAGCAATGTAGAAGAGTGATAGCATGAGTATGTGCATTGGCGGGTGCGCAAGGAAAAAATCCGCGTAAGGCATCTGCCCGTGTGCAATCAGCTTTGCCATGTAAAAGTAGATGTTCTCGTCGCTGATTGCGTACCTGAAGTGTGTTGCCTGGATTGAAAAGAATATTATGCTTAATGCAGCGAACAGGTGCCAGGATTTCAGCTTCATGCGGGCTTGTATCCTGCAGCGCTTTAAAATTCTTTTGATGCGAGTCAGCCAAGTGCAACAGCGTCAAACACGTTGTGCTTTGTCCTTACTATTTTTGCCCTTATTCTTCCCTTTTCCTGAGTGCAGTTAAGCAGGGTTATGTTCCTCTCGCCAGCAACGCCTATCTTTTCATTGGGATACCTTCCGGGCAGCATCACCTCTGCCTCTATAACCTGCCCCTTCCTGAACGGCTTGGGAAGGTTTTTTGTTGGCATTATCCTGAATTCGCCCTTGAGGTCCATCTTTGTCAGGTTGACTCCAAGCTCCTTCTCAAGATTTCCCAGCTTTTCATAGAATTCCTCCCATTTCATCGGCGTAGCAGGGTTTCTTCCCCTTTTGTAGTAAAGGTAGTTCTGGATTCCTATCTTCGCGCCTATTTCCAGCGCGTATCTTGCTATTTTGGGTATTTCCCCGTCGTTAAATCCAGGCACCCATACAGGGGCTATCAGCAGCTCCATTTTTTTTGCAGCGTATTCTGCCATTTGCTTTATCCTGTCTATGTTGTACAGCCCCCATCCTGAGAGTATCTTTGCCTTTTTCGGGTCAAGTGCATTCAGGGACAGGTTGAGCCTTTTAAGGCCTGCTTCAGCAAGCCTGTCAATGTATTCCTCGTCAAGGATGCTCCCGTTGCTGTTCATGACGATGCTTTTGCACCCCTCAATTTTCCCCAGGTCCCTTATGAGCTCAGGCAGCGGGCCGTATAGCGTAGGCTCTCCCTGCGAGTTTATGTATGCCTCAACATCGCAGCCCTTGAACTCTGCAAGCCTCCTGAACTCACTTACAAGGTAGTCCTTCTCAACAACAAGGTCTGCTGTTTTTTTAGTCCTCAATCCCTCGTCCACGCTGCAGTAGTTGCAGTTCTCATTGCAGCCTGTCAGGGGCTTTACCTCTATCAGGTTGGTGTTCCTGTCCACAAGCCCGAAGGCGTTGCTTCCTATCAGCGGGATTCCTGAGCGGCTGTGTATGTAGTATGCAGGCTTTCGCGTTATCCTGTGCCTCAGGTTTGAGAATCCGTAATCAAGCAGGAGGTTGAATTTGCCCCTTGCGCTTTTTTCAGTGCAGTTTGAAAAGGTGATTGAATTTTTTCTGAGCTGGTAATCTCCTATTCTCCTGAGCATCTCCCTGTCTGCTTCAAAATAGAAGTTTCTTAGGAAGTAAATCCTGACCTTTCCATCCAGCTCCTCAAACTCCAGGTCATTGAATTTGAGCTCTGGCTTTTCATTTTCTGGGTGCAGCTCCATATTTTACGGGTTTGTTTGTGCCGATATAAAACTTTTGAATCGTTATATATTATCATAAAAAGCCTTTAATTTAGTCATTCTATAGTGGTATAAAAATCTTTTCTTTTGGGATGCCTGCCTCAAAAACATTATATATCTGGCATTTTCTTACAATCCGGGGTGAATTTTCGTGGCTGTGCAGCAGTTGAACCTGACTTATGAGACTATTTTTGATGTAGTTATGCGGGAGAAGGGCAGGGAGGAGCTTCAGAAGATTGACGAATCTTTCTTTAGGGATGTTGCATCCTATATCCAGGAGAAGAACGCCCTACGCTCCCTGGATGATGATAAAATCCTGAAGCAGGTCCAGAACATCAGGAGGATGCTAAGGGAGCTTTATGAGAGGCGTGAAAAGAAGATTCTAAACATGGCCCTGGCTGCCTCCAGGAGCTCTCCAAGCTTTATTGACTCTGCCAGCATGATGTCTGTGGAGAAGAAGCTGTTTGAGGGGCTTCTGGGGCAGCTTGATTATTACAGGAAATCAGTCCTCAACACCGCCTTGAGCCTTAAGGAGCCCTCTGTCGGGCCTTCTGCTGAATCAGTGCAAAAATCCAGTGATTCTGTTAAGCCAGTGCTTGGGGAATTTGAAGATGCAGGGTTTAAGCCTGCATCTGAGTTTGGTCTGAAGGAAATCAGGTTTATTCAGTTTGTTTCAAGCTTCGTGGGAAAGGAGCTTGAGGTTTACGGGCCTTTTGAGGCTGGCCAGACAGCTGAGCTTCCTGCTGAGCTTGCGGATGTGTTGATAAGCAGGGGAAATGCTGTGGAGTTGAAGGAATAGGGGATTCCTGCATGCGGGGGCTCATAAACATTTATATATTACTTCTTTTTGCCTTTCAGTAATGAAAATGCCCAAGTCAGTCAGCAGGTATTGCCCTAAGTGCAGGAAGCATACCCAGCACAAGATTCTCCAGTCAAAGAAGAGGGCTCCAAGCTCATTGAGCCAGGGCTCAAAGATTAGGGCGAGGAAGCGTGGAAAGGCAAGGGGTTTTGGAAATCTCGGCAGATATTCAAAGCCAGCTATCACCAAGTGGAAGATGACTGGAAAGAAGTCCACAAAGAAGACTGACCTAAGGTATGAGTGCTCTGTGTGCAAGAAGATGCATTCCCAGAGAAAGGGCTTCAGGGCCAAGAAGCTTGAGTTTGCCCAATAAAAACCTTTTTAAACATCACTTCATTCTTGTTTTCCATGAAACTTAGGGAGCCGACTTCAAAGTTTGTTAAGGTTCGCTGTCCGAAATGCAAGAATGAGCAAATTCTTTTTGGAAAGGCATCCACTGAGGTGAAGTGCCTGGTCTGCGGCAAGGTTATTGCCGAGCCCACTGGGGGAAAGACGAGGATTAAGTCCAGGATTTTGGAAGTGCTTGAGTAAATGTTGTTGCTTAAGAAAAAGGGGTTTCCAGAGGATTCTGAGCTCGTGTTGTGTACTGTAACATCCATCCAGAGCCATTCTGTTTTTGTCAGGATTGAGGAGTATGACCTTACAGGCATGATTCACATTTCAGAGGTTTCCCCTGGAAGGATTAGGAACATCAGGGATTTTGTCAGGGAAGACAAGGTTGTGGTTTGCAAGGTCCTGAGGGTTAACCAGGAAAGGGGCCATGTTGACTTATCTTTAAGAAGGGTGACAGATGCCCAGAAGAGGAGCAAGATTAATGAGATTAAGCATGAGCAGAAGGCTGAAAAGATTGTTGAGGTGGCTGCCAAGAAGCTCAACATTGACAATAAGAAGATGTTTGATGATGTTGCTTCAGCGGTTTTGAGGGAGTATGGCTCTATTTTCAGCTGTTTTTCTGAGGTCGCTGAGGGCAGGCTTTCCCTCGTGAAGCTGGGGCTGGACAGGCGTGTTGCCGAGGAGCTGGAGTCTGCCATCCGGCTCAGGATAAAGCCTGCTGAGGTTTCAATCACCGGGAGCCTTTTGCTGACCAGTTATGCCCCTAACGGAGTGGCTGTTGTAAAGGATGCCCTGAGGAAGGTTGCTGGCTCAGGGGCTGAGGTTTCTTACATCAGGGCAGGCAAGTATAAGGTGACTGTGCGGGCTGCAAATTACAAGGTGGCTGAGCAGATAATTGAAAGGGCTACTATGGATGCTATCAACTATGTTGCAGGAAAGGAGGGCTCAGGAGACTTTGAGAGGGCAGAATGAGGCACATATTGAAGTGCAGTTCCTGCATGGCTTATTCCCTCATGGATGTTTGCCCTGCCTGCAGCTCTGAGAGCTTGAGGGTTGGTCCTGCCAAGTTCAGCCCTCAGGATGCTTATGCCAGCTACAGGCGTGCTGCCAAGGCTGATGCTTTAAGGAGGGCTGGCTTGCTATGAGCAGGTGGGTTGTCACTCAGGTTCCGAAGAGGCTTCCATCAATTAAGAGCCCTGTCCTCATGGAAGGGCTTCCGGGAATCGGCAATGTTGGGAAGGTTGCTGTTGATTTCATTGTTGAAGAGCTCAAGGCTGAGAAGCTTTATGACCTGTTTTCCTATTCGCTCCCCCATTCAGTGTTTGTGAATGAGAACAACCTGGTTGAGCTTCCGGGAATAAGCATTTATCATAAGAAGGGAAAATTAGACATGCTTTTCCTTGCAGGGGATGTCCAGCCGATTGATGAGGTGTCCTGCTACGATTTTTGCGACACTGTCTTGGATATCCTGTCTCAGTTCAATGGGCGGGAAGTCATCACTTTAGGCGGGATAGGGCTTCCGCATATTCCAAAGAAGCCCAAGCTGTATTGCACTGGTAATTCAAGGGAAATTGTCAGGAGGTATTGCTCTGGCACTAATGTTAATTCAAGCCTATTCGGGATTGTAGGCCCCATAATCGGGGTTTCCGGGATTCTTCTCGGGCTGGCCCAGAGGAGGAATATAGAGGCTGTGAGCCTTCTCGCAGAGACTTATGCGAGGCCGATGTATCTCGGAATCAGGGGTGCCCGTGAGATGGTCAGGGTATTGGATAAGAAGCTGTCAATGGGAATAGACCTTGCAGCCCTTGATAAGGAAGTGCGGGATATTGAGGCAGAGATAGGGGAGAGGAAGGGCAGGATTTCATCTGCCGCCTTGAGGACTCTTCAGGGCAAGATGGGGAATGATATGAGCTACATCGGATAAACGAATATGCAGTCTAAGCACTCTGATAAGAATCCTGGTGTGAACAGGCCTTTTTTGAACAGCGGCCTTGCCAGGGGCAGGCAGCTGGTTGCAGGCATCCCGAATAAGGCCCTGGTTTACTTTCTTAAGCACAAGTGGATTTTCATCCTGGGCTTCTGCCTTATTCTGTTTGGCTACATCAGGGGGGTTGCCATCAAGAACTCTGTGATGATTATCGTCCTTATCTTGGTGGCTTCATTCTCCACTTATTACAAGAAGTACGTCAAGTTCACGCTTGGCTTTGAGCTGGTGACTTTTGCAACAGTCCTGACTACGGTTGCTTACGGCCCGATGGTGGGCGCGCTGGTTGGCTTTGTGTCGTCCATTGCCGCAGAGGTGATTCCGCAGCTTATAGACCCTTCAAGCTTTTTCTGGATTATCTCGCTGCCTGTTTCTGCATTTGTTGTAGCTTTCTTCAGCAGCATGGGTGTGCCTCTCTTCTGGCTCGGCTTCATCAGCATTGCAACCCAGTTCATGATTTCTGAGCCAATCAGGATTTTCTCAGGCGACAGCTATCTCAAGACAATGGGAACTGTCAACATAGTTACAACTGCCGCCTGGACTGTGCTTTGGTTCAAGCTTCTTGCCCCGGCTGTGCTTCCGCTTATGTAGGCATTTCAGAAAAGCCGGGTATCCCCTGCATCACGAGATTCTCAAGCCTTGAGGCCAGCCCTTTTATGCCGCCTGCAAGGCCTCTTGAATTATAGCTTAATTCAATGTAGCATGGTCTGCTGCCGCCGAAATAAGCTGCCTGGCGAGGGTTTTGCAATGACTGAAGTACGCCGTTATAGGAATTTACTCTTGAATCAGGATGCACAGTTGTATTGCCCCAGAAGTGCAGTATCATGAAATCCACGTATTCCACCAGCTTGTCTGGGGGCGCTGCTGCCAATGGCGAGTCAGGCCCTATTTCCCTGCTGAATTCAACAGGCCATTGCACAGGGTTTTTTGAATTTGCATATTCATCATTCCATTCCCTGCCCTCTTTTGTAGCTAACACTACTCTCGTATCCCTGATGCCTTGATGGATTGGACGGTGCAATACCTCAATTATCCAGCCTGATAAATTGCCATAAAACATTGCTGTCATTTTATAGGGGTGATTTCTGCTTTGTATATAATGTTTTTGAATGCGAAAAGTTTTTTAATTGATAAGCTCATTTTCAGTTAATGCCTGGTTATAAGATTTCAAAAGTTGCTGCAAGGGAGGTTCTTGACAGCCGCGGCAATCCTACAGTAGAAGTTGTCATTGTAGCCGGCAAGGGCAGGAATTCCATCTGTGCCTCTGCTATTGTCCCTAGCGGCGCATCAACAGGGAAGCACGAGGCTCTTGAGCTGCGTGACAACGAAAAAAGATTCCTTGGCAGGGGCGTGTCAAAGGCAGTTTCAAATGTTAATTCAATTATTTCCAGGAAAGTCATTGGGATGGATTGCAGGAACCAGCATGGGCTGGACAGCCTGATGATAGGGCTGGATGGCACTCCTGACAAGTCAAGGCTTGGCGCAAACGCGATTCTTGGAGTGAGCCTGGCTGCTGCAAGGGCGGCATCAGCAGCTACCAATACCCCTCTGCATCAGGTCGTAGGCAAGATAAGCAGGAACCGCAGGTTTGTTCTTCCAGTCCCATTCTGCAATGTCATCAACGGCGGAAGGCATGCTGGAACCAGCTTGAGGCTTCAGGAGTTCATGCTTGTTCCTGTGAAGGCAGCCAGTTTTAAGGATGCTGTCACCATGCTTTCAGAGACTTATCACACCCTTAAGGGCATAATCTCAACAGTTTATGGAAAGGGGGCTGTTAACGTAGGCGATGAGGGCGGCTTTGCCCCTGACATCAACAGCGCTGAGAAGGCATTGGTGCTTCTGGAGCAGGCTGTTGGCAAGGCAGGCTATAAGGGCAGGATAAAGTTTGCCATTGATGCAGCTGCCTCAGAGTTTTTCAATGGAAGCTATTATGATGTCGGAAAAATATTGCAGCCGTCAGACTTGATTGATTACTATATGGGCCTGATAAGGTCATTTCCTGTTGTTTCTCTGGAGGACCCTTTTGATCAGGAGGATTTTGGCAGCTTTGCAGAGTTGAAAAAAAAATCAGGCATTCAGATTGTTGCTGACGACCTCACTGTTACTAACTTGAATCGCATAAGAACAGCTGTCTCAAGGAAGAGCGCTAATTGCCTTCTCCTGAAAGTCAACCAGGTTGGGACACTCTCCGAGGCAATCTCTGCAGCAAACCTGGCATTCAAAAGCAGGTGGAGGGTGATGGTCAGCCATAGGAGCGGAGAGACAGAGGATTCTTTTATCGCCGACCTTTCTGTAAGCTTGGGCTGCGGCCAGATTAAGGCTGGCTCTGTTGCAAGGGGAGAGAGGACATCCAAGTATAACCAGCTTCTGCGCCTGGAAGAGGATTATGGCTTGAAGCTGGCTAAGTTCTAAACTGTTCTTATTGAATTAAACAGGCTTCAGGAGGTAATACTGCACAATAAGCCCTGCTGAGATTAGCGCCACAGTGTTCAGGACTTTTATTAGCGGGTTAAGTGCAGGCCCGCTTGTGTCCTTGAACGGGTCGCCTACTGTGTCTCCTACAACTGCTGCCTTGTGGGCATCGCTTCCCTTGCCTCCAAGGTTTCCCATCTCTATGTATTTCTTGGCGTTATCCCATGCAGCGCCCCCTGTTGTCATTGTTATTGCAAGCAGGAGGCCTGTTATGATTGCGCCTGCAAGCATACCCCCAAGCGCTGCAGGGCCCAGGATAAACCCAACCAGCAGGGGTGCTGCTATCGCAATTATTCCAGGCAGTATCAGCTCTTTTATTGCTGCCTTTGTGCATATGTCAACGCATCTTGCGTAGTCTGCCTTGGCCTTGCCCTCCATCAGGCCCTTAATCTCCCTGAACTGCCTCCTGACTTCCTCAACTATCATGAATGCTGTCCTGCCCACTGCCCTCATTGTTAGCGATGAGAATATGAATGGCAGAAGCCCGCCTATGAACAGCCCTACAACAACTCTTGGCTCAAAAAGGTTTATTGAAGTCAGCTTTGCAGCCTCCCCATATGCTGCGAATAATGACAGCGCTGCGAGTGCTGCCGAGCCTATTGCAAAGCCCTTGGTTACTGCCTTTGTGGTGTTTCCTACTGCGTCAAGGGGGTCTGTTATTCCCCTTACAGAGTGGGGCATCTTTGCCATTTCTGCTATGCCGCCTGCGTTGTCTGTGATTGGCCCGAATGAGTCAACGCTGACTATTATGCCAGTCATTGAGAGCATTGCAACTGCTGCTATTGCTATCCCGTATACTCCTGCGAAATGAAATGCTGCAAAAATTCCTGCTGATATGGCTAATACCGGCACGAGCGTTGATTCAAGCCCTATTGCCAGGCCCATTATTATGACTGTTGCAGGCCCTGTTTTTGCAGAGTCTGCAATTGCCCTTGTCGGGCTTCTTGTGTGTGAAGTATAGTATTCTGTAACAAAGCCTATAATCACTGTTACTGCTATTCCGACCAGTGAGGCATAGAAGTATTTCAGCTCATTCCACATAAAGCTGGTCACGAAGTAAAATCCTATTGCAGACAGCAGGGCGCTTATCAGTATTCCCCTGTTAAGGGCTGACCATATTTTCTGCTTGTCTGATGTGCTTACAAAGAGGCTTCCTATTATTGAAGCAATTATGGCAATAGCCCCCAGTGCAAGGGGGTATATGACCCCGTTTGTTGAAAGGGCAATCCCCAGCAGCATCGCGGCTATTATCGTTACAGTATAGCTCTCAAACAGGTCTGCTGCCATTCCTGCGCAGTCACCCACATTGTCCCCCACGTTGTCAGCTATCACGCCGGGGTTTCTGGGATCGTCTTCTGGTATGCCTGCCTCTACCTTTCCTACAAGGTCTGTGCCTACGTCAGCCGCTTTTGTATATATCCCGCCCCCAACCCTTGCGAATAGGCTTATCAGGCTGGCTCCAAAGCCGAATCCTATGAGCGTGAAAGGGTCCCTGTAATAATAGTACATCGCCACAACACCCAGCAGGCCCAGGCTCACTACGCAGAAGCCTGTTACAGCCCCTCCCTGAAATGCTACCTTGAATGCCTCTTTCAGGCCTGATTTTGCAGCGTTGGCTGTCCTTACATTTGCCCTTACAGATATCATCATGCCTATGTATCCTGCTACTGCTGACAGCACTGCGCCTATCACAAAGGTTATTGCAGTGTTCAGTCCTGTGGCAAGCCCAAGCACTATTGCTATTGCAACTACAAGTATCGCGACAGTCCTGTACTGCCTGTTCAGGTATGCGACAGCACCCTCCTGTATGTGGTGGGCTATGCTGGTCATTTCCTTGGAGCCCTGCTCCCTCCTTAGAACGCTGAATATGAGATAAGCTGCAAACAGGAGCCCTATGATGCCGCTTGCAAATGCAAGGATTAACATGTCAACCATAATCAACACCCCCTGGCAGCCATTCATAATGAATCATATTTAAATGTTTCTGCTTTTGTCTTTATGACTCTTAAGTAGTCAACGAAGGAAAAATGTATAATGGCTGAAATGTCATAATATCGTCGTGAACACAGAAAAACCCAGATTTTTGGCCTTGTCATCTATAGCACTTTCCGCAGAAACGCTACAAGCCCCAATATTTATAAATCTTTTTCCAATTTTTTCTCAATCTCTTTTCTTAATGCTTTGATATGTAATTCGAATTTCAGTTTTAACAGTTTCCAGTCTTCATACTTCAATAATTGTCCTCTATAATTGATTGCGTTTCTTTTCAATCTGATTGTTTCAAGAAATTCCCAGTCTAGTTCTAACTCAGGATGTTTAAAGCAAATATATGCGTTTTTGCATTGATGATTGTCTGCTTCAATTTCTTCAAATAGCAAATATGCTTCTATTAGTCCTCGGAGCGATTCATAATGATCTCGAAAAACGAATGTCCAATCGGTACTCTCTTTTGGAATATCTTTGGATTTGCTATTAATAAACTCAAGTCCTTTTTCAGCGACAATTTTTAATGATTTGATAAGTTCAACATCTATGGATTTTTCTTTTACGCTTCCTGTACTCATACAGATCTTGTAAGTTTTATCGAGATTATCTATTGTAAGTTTCATTTATACTACCCCTGCAAAATCTTGTATCTGTCCTTTCAAGATGTACCCATTAAGTATATTTTTTATCAGTCCTGTTTTGACTTCATTTATCTCTTCTTTATTCTCAAAAATATGTAGTTCAATATTCTTGTAGAGTTTTAATTCATAAACTTTTTTATCAAAATCTGAAATGTCTCCGAAAATAAAAATATCAATATCTGAATCTTTGTACCAATCCCCTTTTATTATGCTTCCAAAAATTATTATAGTTTTAGCTGTGTTAAGAGATAAAAGTTTAGGAATCAATCCACTTTTATGGAGTTGTTCTAAAGCATAAACTCTTTTTTGAGAGTAATAAACTGGATTGTTGCTTCCAACAGTGTAATGTGGAAATCTTCCTTCTTCTTTAACATGTTTCAATAATCCCTCTGAAACATATTTTTTTAGCCATTTATTCGCGACTGATTTTGTAACTTTTGCAGATTTAACTATTTCTTCAAAGTGCCATTCTTTTAATGGACTGTTTTCCAAAATTAGTTTCAAGATATTCTCTTCTTTGCTCGGACTTGCCATAAATTAGTATAACTGAGATATACTATTTAAATCTTTCGATTAAAAATAAAAAAGAGACTGTAAGTAGTAGGCTACAGCGCATTTTCTAATCCACTATATCTGCCGTCAATAACAGCTAATTCACTCAGCAGGGACATTGTAGCGCTTTTTTGAAAATCCGCCATAATCACTCGTTAGTAGCGATAAATTTATAAATCGGTCGCATCTTTGCAGCTGCATGAATCGTGACAGTATGCTTCTTGTATCTTTTTTTGCCATTGCCTTGTCAGCCCTGCTAGTTGCATTGCTGCTCACGGTGGTTGAGCAGGGCAATGATATTAATCTGCTTAAGGAAAGGCTTCATGATGCACAGCCATCCAAGCCAGCCCAGCCCAGCTCTTCACCAGCTCAGGGCTATGCAGGTGAATCAGGCTCTATTTATGCAAAAAGGATAAATGAGCTTGAGGCTGAGTTGCAGGAGCAGGACATTATTATGCGCAGCAGCCTGTCAAGGCATGAAAGGCAGATTCAGGGCGGGAATAATCAGGCAAAAAAGCTGAAAAGCCAGATTTCTGATGTTGATGCAAGGGCAGGTGATTTTTCTTCGGCAGCAGGCCAGTCTATCAAGGGCGTTGTCATTTTGGGTGTGAAAGTCCCGACAGTTCCTGCAAACATTTCCTCAGAAGGCATTCAGACAGGCCAGCCATCCCTTAAGGCAGCAGGATACCTGAGGCTTTCTGATGAGTCTTCTGCTGAGTCACATTTCACAATAGGCTCAGGTTCAATTGTCACGAGAGATGGGGCTGTTCTTACAAACAGGCATGTCACAGAGGGGCTTGCTGAAATACTGGAGAAAAAGGATGACTTCTGTGAATTCATTCTTGTTTCATTAGGCAGGCAGTGTGCAGGGGAAATACTGGCTGAAGTGAGGGGCTATGATGGCAGCTCATCGCCTGTTTTAAGAGTCCGTGAAAGCCAGAGCTATGATCTTGCATTGGTGAGCACTTCATTAAGCCCTGGCAGGGTGCTTGAGCTTGGCAGCTCAGGCAGCCTGAAAGCCGGGCAGCAGGTAATAGCAATAGGCAACCCTGAGTCTCTTGACTTCACAACAACGCAGGGCATAATATCTGCAACAAACAGGAACCTGGATGAGACTCTTGTTGGGCCAGACCCGCTTTACATAGGCGATTACTGGATTCAGACAGACACCCCTGTAAACCCAGGGAACTCTGGAGGGCCCTTGCTGAATAAGAACGGAAAAATAATTGGGATTATCACTCTCGGATTCGGCACAGGGTTCGGAGGGGATGCAGGGCTTAACATGGCAATACCCTCGGATATTGCAAGGGAAGAGTTCAGGCTGGATTAAGTAGCCGTAACTTAACACTTATTTCTTGAGATATCCCATGATAAGGGGCATGAGCTCTGTTGCCTTTATATTGCCAAGCCTTCCAGAGGCTGATTTTCTCTCGCTGAATTGGCTGATTCCATCTGCATCTGTTTTGCCTCCTGAAACAAGGAATGGGACAGCATCCCCTGAGTGCCCCTTCATGCTGCATGGAGTTGCGTGATCTGCTGTCACTGCAATGATTGTTTTTTTCAGGTCAATCTTTTTCAGAAGCGGGGCAAAGAGGTATTTGTCTATTTCCTCTATGCAGTTCTTCTTTCCCATGAAATCGCCATCATGCCCGAAAAGGTCTGGCCCCTTTATGTGGATGTAGATGCAGTCATATTTTTTAAGGCTTGCAATCGTCTTGAGAACCCTTATCTTGTGGT
Organism: Candidatus Woesearchaeota archaeon; assembly: GCA_016192945.1. Lineage (GTDB taxonomy): Archaea > Nanobdellota > Nanobdellia > Woesearchaeales > UBA10216 > JACPTE01. Next base: position 23,738 of record JACPTE010000016.1, on the reverse strand, counting down.
CTTCTTTTCCGAAAGTGGGCAGGGGCAGCTTTACTATTGCCATTCTGCTGAGCCTTCCTATGCCCTCCTCAAGGGGCATGTCTGCAAGTATTGCAAATTTTTTCCCATAGCGCTTGGAGATGTCGTACAGCTCAGGGAGTTTGTCTCCAGCATCCCTTGAGATTATTGTGTTTGCTGGCAGCAGCCCTTTTGCAGCCCTTTTTTTGTTTACAGGATGGTTTCTTAATGCATTGTAGCATTGGCTTGTGAACTCATTCAGGAGCCTGGCGCTTAATCCTGCAGGCCCGGTTTCCTCCAGCGGCTCTGAGTCAATAACTCGTTTCTCAAATTTTGCAAGCGCCTCTGGAACTCCCCCCTTGCCTACAGCATAGGCAGGGTCTGTGTTGGTTATCTTTGCAGAAAGCGGGCTTGGCGCCTTGATTAGCAATACGGCCCTGTGAGCCACACTCGCCTTGAACACGAATTTCGCGCCTTTAAGTTTTACTTTCCTGTTTATTGTGTAGGCTATTTCTGCTGCCTCTTTGCTTGTGAGGGTTCTTCCAGCCCTCCGGTCTAATAATTCGGTTCCATTGGATGTTGTCGCAAAATTGCATCTTAGCGCCAGCATTCCCGGCTTCATCCTGATGCCTATTCCAACAGCCTCTAGGGGGCCCCTGCCAGTATAATACCTGTACGGGTCATATCCTAATATGCTTAGGACTGCCGAGTCGCTTTCAGGCGCAATGCCTCCAAGCACGTCAAGGGTTCCGCAAGCCCCATTCTTCGCCATGAAATCCAATGCAGGCGTGCTTGCTGCCTCAAGTGGAGTCTTTCCCCCAAGCTCAGCCACTGGCCTGTCAGCCATCCCATCCAGGACAATGAGTATTGCTTTCATGTTATTAAGTGAGGCAACTGTGCTGTGCTGGTTTTAATAAGCTTTCTATACTTAATTACGCTTTCAGAGTAGTTACATAAGAAAAAGCTTAAATAAGCGTGCAAAACCCCCTTTTTTATGGCTTTCATTCATCGCGGGGTCGGTGTTTGTGATGAGCTGAATCTCTATCTTGTGGCAGAGGGGCTGAAGCCTGCTGCGATAGTATCTGTTGCTAAAGGCTATTCTGTCAGGAGCGTTAAGCAAGGATCTATTGTCGGGGTTTATGCTGACACGCCTGACTTGGGTGTTGGTGATTTTTTGTTAAGGCAGCTTATGGCAGACTCTCAATTCGCCTTGGTTCTTGGCAGGGATTATCATCATTTCAGTGGTGCTAAAGATTTTTATGTGGGTTTCAATGGAGCCTTGGAAAGGCTTGCCTCTGCTAAAACTGATGAAGAGAGGGGTCTGGCTCTTGGATTTCCTGAGCCTGCTGTCAGGGCTTATTCTGCTGCTGTTGTTGTTGATGGAGAGGTCAGGGATGGCTCATTTCTTCAGCGCAGGTTGTGGTCAGCATTGATTGAGGGTGTTGAGCTGCCATCATGGCTTGCATACATTTCTTTTGTTCCTGAGGAGCTTGACATTGTGCATGGCCAGGTGTCAAGGCAGAGCAGGATGCTTGGGGAAAGATACAAACCAGAGAGGTAAGCTGCTGCATGATTGATTAGCGCACTTTATTTGTTGCTGGGTCTGATACCCCGCCGCTTGCGGCGATTGGGATTTTCATTTTTTTAAACAACAGAATTCCACTCATCTTTGATGAGTGGTCGAAGTGGAATCTGTGTGCTCAAAATACCACCGGTGAGTGGAATTCTGAGCGACAAACCCAAATTGAGCAAAGCTCAATTGGGCCCAATCACGCTTTACGTGATTTGGGAACCACATGACAATCAAAACCACTAACATTAGCATGCAACCGGTCTCTGACAGGTGGTTTTTGACATATCTCAATCCTTTTTTGAGAAACTTCTTGCTCTAAATCTATAATTTCATCCCAAAGCTCATTTTCTCTGTCAATTCTTTCATTATACTTCTTTGCTTCCTTGATGCGTATTTGCCTTGTTCCATTTGCGTAACCTTTAGTAGTATGAGTTCATAATAATGAATCACTATTGTAATACTATTTTCTTAGTATAATACTATGTTACTACTATTTAAACATTTCGGTATTATAATACATATTTGCTATTATAGTAACCTTTTTATATTACCTTCGCAATTGATATTCCTATGTCTGATTACAATGTGATATGGCGCAGATATGGGTTAAAAGATAATCCTTACTTTGTGAACCCTCTGAGTAATATAGGCGACCTTCCTCTTTCTTTATTCATTGGAAGACAAGAAGAAAGGAGAAAATTGGGCAATATCATTAGGTTAGGAGAAGCAAGATGCATTGTAGTTGGTGAACCTGGGGTAGGAAAAACAACATTAGTGAATTTTGTTAGGCAAGAGGCGTCTAAAAGCCAATTTTTTACACCTTCAAGGGAAATCGAAATAAACAGGCCAATGGATGGCAATGAGTTCATTATTCTAACAATAGGGGCTATTCACGACGAAATAAAATTGCGAAAAATACAAATTGAACCAGAACTAATGCAGAAACTTGATGCACTTTACGAACTAACACAATATGGGGAACTTACACCTGAAATAGCAAACCTAAGCCAGCTTAATAGAGGGAAACTTATGGAGCTATTTCGAGAAGTTGTAGGAAAGATTGTTCATCCCCGTTTTAAAGGAGTTATACTTCATTATGATAATTTAGATAATATGGATAGTCCAAATGACATATTGGAACTCTTATCGGATATAAGGGATTTCCTTTTGACTACAAAAGTGACATTTATTTTTGTTGGAGATAACTTTCTACCACCGATAGTATATGTTCGACCCAGAATAAGTCAGATTTTTGTCAATACGCCTGTTGAAGTTAAGTCTCTATCTTATGAGGATATTCTAAAAATTTTGAATCAAAGACTGGAATTTATGAAATTGTCTGGTGATGTAACAGTCATACCCCCTCATACTGAAGAAGCTGTTAAGAAATTATTTGAATTGCATGATGGAAATCTTAGAGAAATTCTAAACAGCCTAACAGAATGCATTAATGAAACTGCCGCTTCAAATTCGCCTATTTTAATAACTGAAGATATTCTGTGTGATATCTTATCAAGAAAAGTTAATGAAAATTACATTAACAAATTAAGCCCCGAAGATAAGAAAATACTTAAGATTATGCTAAATAAGGGCAGTCATATAACTCCTACGGAACTCTCTAAAATAAGTGGGAAATCGATTCAGAACATATCTTCAAAATATTTACAGAAACTTGCTCGAATGGGCGCAGTAAGATTCAAAGAAGCTGATGGAAGAAATAGGTATTATGAAGTTACCCCTGTAATTAAATGGTGGAAGCTGCAACGTTCAGAAAGAGAAAAACAAGAGTCGAAAAAGAAAGCGCAAGAACAAGTTGAAAAAATACTGAACAGGTCACTTAAAGATTTTATATGAGCTAAATTCATAACTTTTTTCGATGACCGTGATAAAAAGTATTTAGAGCGATGGTCATCATTAGGTTTATGATGAAGGCTTCTTCGCAGCAGAAATCTGCCTCTCTTTCTTGTCAACAACCAGTATAGTCTTTATCACGGCGTCAGGGTTCAGCGAGATGCTGTCTATCCCGCATTCAACAAGGAATTCAGCAAACTCAGGGAAGTCTGATGGCGCCTGGCCGCATATTCCGATTTTGCGGCTGTTTTTCCTTGCAGTTTCAATTGCCTTTGCCACCATTGCCTTGACTGCATCGTTCCTTTCGTCAAAGACGTGGCTTACCAGTTCTGAGTCGCGGTCAACTCCGAGGGTGAACTGCGTCAGGTCGTTGCTTCCGATGCTGAACCCGTCAAAAATCTTGCAGAATTCCTCAGCCAGTATGACGTTTGAAGGGATCTCGCACATGACATATATCTCAAGCCCGTTCTTGCCCTGCTTCAGCCCGTTCAGCTCCATTTCCCTGATTACTTTCCTGCCTTCATCCACTGTCCTGCACATGGGTATCATTGCCTTGATGTTTGTAAGCCCCATCTCTTCCCTTACTTTCAGTATTGCCTTGCATTCAAGGGCAAATCCTGGCTTGTATTTCTCGCTGTAGTATCTTGCCGCCCCTCTCCAGCCAATCATGGGGTTTTCCTCTTTTGGCTCAAACTCGCTTCCGCCTATCAGATTTGCGTATTCGTTGCTCTTGAAGTCGCTCAGCCTCAGTATGACATCTTTCGGATAAAAGGCTGCTGCAATTGTTGCTATCCCCTCTGACAGCTTGTCTATGAAGTATTGCTGCTTGTCCTTGTAGTCTGCCGTGAGCTCGTCTATCTGCTTTTTTACGTGGGCATCCTTGAGCGTTTTGTAGTTCACCAGCGCCATCGGGTGTATTTTTATGTAGTTGTTGACTATGAACTCCTCCCTTGCCAGCCCTACGCCCTCTACAGGCAGGTGGCTGTTCTTGAATGCCTCCTCAGGGCTTCCTATGTTTATCATTATCTTCGTCTTTGTCTTGGGCAGTTTTTTCAGGTCTATTTTTTCTATGGTGTACTTGAGGATTCCCTCGTACACGTGCCCTGTTTCGCCCTCTGCGCAGCTTACAGTTACCTGCTGGCCTGTCCTGATTTTTTCAGTTGCGTTGTTCGTTCCAACTACTGCTGGCAGTCCCAGCTCACGGCTCACTATTGCCGCGTGGCTGCTTCTTCCACCCCTGTTTGTAACTATTGCTGACGCTATCTTCATTATCGGGACCCAGTCAGGGTCTGTGATGTCTGTTATCAGGACTTCTCCCTCCCTGAAATCCTTCATGTTGTGCACGTCCTTTATGACGTGCGCCTTTCCCTGGCCTATCTTCTCGCCTACTGCGCTTCCCTTTGCAAGAAGTGTTGTTCCTTTCTGGTTCAGCACATATTTCTGTATGATTGTCCGGTCTTCCTGGCTGTGTATTGTTTCAGGCCTTGCCTGGACTATGAACAGCTTGTTCATCACCCCGTCTTTTGCCCATTCTATGTCCATTGGGGTGTATTTTCCAAGCTTGTTTGTGTAGTGCTCTTCTATTATAACGCCCCATTTTGCCAGTGATATCACTTCCTCGTCCTTGAGGACAAGCTTTTCGCGGTCATGGGTTGGCACAGATACTGTCTTTACCGGCTTGTTGCCCTCGTGGGAGTATATTGTCTTTATTTTCTTCTCGCCGACCCTCCTGGAAAGGATGGGCTTGAATCCCTGCTTGAGGGTTGTCTTGAACACGTAGAACTCGTCAGGGTTTACTGCCCCCTGCACTATTGTCTCGCCAAGCCCGTATGATGCGTTTATCAGCACTGCATCACTGAAGCCTGTTTCTGTGTCAATGGTGAACATCACGCCTGAGCATGCCTTGTCTGACCTCACCATTTTTTGCACGCCTATTGACAGCGCTATTGAGAAGTGGTCGAATTTTTTCTCTGTCCTGTATACTATTGCGCGGTTTGTGAATAGTGATGCAAAGCAGTTCTTGCACGCCTCCAGAAGCGCTGCCTCTCCCCTTATGTTCAGGTATGTTTCCTGCTGCCCTGCGAAGCTCGCTCCAGGCAGGTCTTCTGCTGTTGCAGAGCTCCTTACCGCCACGTCAGTGTGGGTCCCGTATTCCTTGCAGAGCTTGTCATACGCAAGGAGTATCTGCTGCTTCAGCTCTTCAGGAAACTCTGCTTTCTTTATTATGTTCCTGACCTTGTGGCCCCTTTCTGCGAGCTCTTCAACATCCTTCACGTCAAGGTCTCTCAGCGTGTTTCTTATGCCTGCCTCAATCCCTGCCTTGTCTATGAAGTCCCTGTAGGCTGCTGAGGTTATCGTGAACCCGTTTGGGATATTGACGCCCAGCTTGGTCAGGTTTTGGTACATCTCGCCGAGTGATGCGTTTTTCCCGCCTACCAGAGGAACATCAGCTATGTCTATCTGGTCAAACCATAATATGAATTCTTTTTGCTTTTCCATTGTGATACCTCTTTCATGCACTTGTTATATTCGCAGGTTTTTTGCTTATCGCTGTTTGCATCTCTTTCCAGTTCAGCAGCTTGTTGTGCGCTCCGAAATGGCTTATTACAGATTCGGCGTTTGCTATTCCCATCTGCAGGGAGTATTCAATTCCCTTGTTTTTCATGAGTCCTGCTATGAATGATGATGCGAATGCATCTCCTGCTCCTGTTGTCTCAACTATTTTTGTGTTTTTGTGTGCTTTGGCCTTGTAGAAAGCCCCCTCTCTCAGTGCGTATGCCCCCTTTGCACCGTCTGTTATCACCGTGTATTCAGGGCCCATATGGAATAATGCCCGTAGCAGCCTCTCCTCGTTGCTCCAGCCCTTTTGGCTGGTTATTGGATTTCCTGCTATCATAGCTGCCTCTTCCCTGTTCAAAATGAGCGCATCAGTGTTTTTCAGCATTTTCTTCAAGTAGTTATATCCGTGGCTTGCAAGGTATGTGCTTGGGTTGAACGCGATTTTTGTCCCGCTGCTTTTGGCGCGGGCTGCCAGCTTTTCAGCTGCCTTGAATGATTCGCCGACTAATGAGGATATGTAAAGCCATTTTGATTTGATTTTTCCTGACTTTAATTCAGCGTATCTTAGCATGTTGCTGCAGCCCTTGTATGCCAGTATTGTCCTGTCGTGCCCTTTGCTGTCCAGTATTATTGAGAAGTCTGTGTGCTCTGTTCCCCTTGTTCCCAGGAAGCTGACTTTTTCCTTCTTCAGGCAGTTTAGTATCTGCTCCCCATAGAAGTCATTCCCGATTTTGCATAAGGTTCCTGTTTTGAATCCCAGCCTGCTGAATGTTGTTGCCGTGTTTGTCGCTCCCCCTCCTATGTCAAAGCAGGCAGTATCTATCAGTATCTTTGCCCCTGTTGGGTAGGCTATGTGCTCCCTTTTCTCTTTTGGGTGCTTTAGCCTTATTATCTCTGTATCACTTGGGTCTGTGTATACAAAAATGTCATACACTGCGCTTCCAAGGGTTATTACGTCAAGCATGGGTTTTCATTCGGTTGATTACTATTTAAAGTTAACCAACAAGTAGTTACTATTATGAAGTAAGAATATTTAAATATTGGTTCAGAGTTCCTTTTTTCATGAAAAAAAGCCTGTATAGCCGCATATTGGGCGGGATTAAATCCCTGGACCATATTCAAGTTGCTTCTGCCAGGAATAAGGCTGTCAGGGTTGAATTCTCTGGAGTTTTTTTTGAGCGGAAGGGTGAGATAATCCTTGCCAATCCAGCCAGGCTTGATAAGTTAGTGGAATACCTATTGCCCCTTGTTGGCATGCCTCTGGTTCGCAGCAGGAATGCCTTGGAGTACCAATTGTTTCTTGGGCGCGATTCTTATGGGCCCATAATTGACGTTGTTATTGTTGCTTCTGAACCCAATTATGATGTAGGGCGGGTCATTTCTTCAAGCTCATATTCATCCAATTGAGTCCGCTGACATAATCTTTGCAACAAATTGTTTTGAATAATATATTTTGCATCAACATCTAATTTAAATATTAGCTTGCCGAAAAATTAATGTTTTGAAAATTGGTTGGAAAAGAGGTGTTTGTTATGACTGTCAGTTATAAGGCAATGAAGAGCAACAAGAGGCTTTTTGATTCTTTAACCAAGGCAGAGGAAGCCAAGATAGCTGAAGAGCCAGTGGCAGAGGATATCTAGGATTTGTTCAGGAATTCAGTCCACTCTTGAACAGCCTTCTTTTTTGTGTCGTGTATCGTGTTTGGCTCGTCTGTGTCAATGTAAGCGACCCTTGAGCCATACTTCTCAAACAGTGATTTGAGCCATTCACTGGAATAGCGGTCGCTGATTTTTGTTTGGAATGATATGTTCTCAAAGATTGAGTTGTCCCTCTTGCCTCTCACACCCAGCCTTGCCATGACAGTCTCTGGCTTTATCTTTGGGATGATTAGAAGGTCAGGGGGATATTGCATTGCCAGCTTGTTTCCAGGAAGCCTCATAAGTTCGCTAAGCTGGATTTTTTCCTGTACAGGCTGGTAAACAAAGCTGGTTATGACTCCCCTTTCCTGAAAAACGTGCTTGCCTGCAGTAATTGCAGGGATTATAACCCTCTTGTACAGAATCTCCCTGTCTATTGAGAATGCGTAGGCAAGGCTCCATGCAGAATACTTCCTGTTGTTCTCCCTGACCATCTCATCCCTTATGGCCTTCCCTACAAATGAGTGTGTAGGCTCTGCAGAAAGGATGGCTCCATACCCGGATACATCTTCAGGTTCAGGAAGCTCTCCATCCCGAAGGTCCAATACGCTCATCCCGGTTGATTCTGCCCATTCGCCAAGTGCATCTACAATAGCCCCCTTTCCAGAGCCGTCTAGTCCATCAGCAATTACAAGCTTTCCCTTCATAATCCCCCTCACTTGCCATATTGGCTGCTGACTATTTAAAGCTTGTCCAATATATGTTCTTTTCACTCATACCCGTATTTCCTTATGAACCATCCCTTGGCTACCTGCACAGTGAAGAGGTAAGCTGCCACTATTCCGAAAAGCACTGCAAAGTATCCTATTGGAGGGTGCACGAAGCCTATTGCCTTTGCCATTGGCAGGAATGGGATTGTTATGCCTGCCAGCAGGATAAGCACAGAGGTTAGTATAAGCAGCTTGCTGGGCCTGCTTTCAATGAACGGTATTTTTGATGTCCTGATAATGTGTATTACGAGAACTTGTGTTATGAGCGATTCCAAAAACCAGCCTGTGTGGAACAGGCTTGGGGAGGAATTGAATATGAGCAGCAGTATGGCGTATGTGATGAAGTCAAATATTGAGCTTAGCGGGCCAAAGAACATCATGAACTTTTTTATGTATCCGATGTTCCATGGGGTTGGCTTGTTGATGTGCTCTTCATCAATATTGTCTGTAGGGATTGATATCTGGGACAGGTCGTAAAGGAAATTGTTAAGGAGTATCTGGATGGGGAGCATTGGGAGGAATGGAAGGAACAGGCTTGCCCCTATCATGCTGAACATGTTGCCGAAGTTTGAGCTTGCGCCCATCTTGATGTACTTGTACAGGTTTACGAATGTTTTTCTCCCTTCTATAACGCCATCCTGAAGAACAGTCAGGCTCTTCCTGAGGAGTATTATGTCTGCTGATTCCTTGGCTATGTCAACTGCATTATTGACAGATATGCCTACGTCTGATGACTTTAGGGCGAGCGCGTCATTTATCCCATCTCCCAGGAAGCCTACAACATGGCCATTCCTGTTGAGCGCGAGTATTATCCTTTCCTTCTGCACAGGGGATAGGCGTGCAAAGATGTTTGCTTTTTCAACAGCTGCCTGCAGCTCCCTGTTGCTCATGCAGTCTATCTGGTCGCCTGTAATAAGCCCTGTAACATTCAGCCCTACATCGCCGCAGATTTTCTTGGTTACAACTTCATTGTCGCCTGTAAGTATTTTTATCTCAATGCCAAGCTTCCTCAGGCCCTCTATTGTCCTCTTCACAGTGGGCTTTGGGGGGTCAAGGAATGCCAGGTATCCCTTTAGGACCAGTTTGTTCTCGTCTTCCTTTGAGTATGTTTTTTTCCTTTTCCTGATTGCCTTGTATGCCACAGCCAGAACCCTGAAGCCCTGGCTCCTGAATTTGTCCGCCTCTTTCTGGAGGCCTGCAATCTGCTGCTGCCTGATTTTTTTGACCCTTCCATTTAATTCTACCCTGTCGCATATCCTGAAAACGCTTTCAGGGGTTCCCTTTGATATAAGCATATGCTTGCCGTCAGTCTCCACCACAACTGACATTATCTTTCTTGAGAAGTCAAATGGCATTTCATCCACTTTCCTGCAGTTATCAACCTTGATGTGCTCGTGCTTCAGGATTGCCTTGTCAAGAAGGTTCTTCAGCCCGGTCTGGTAGAAGCTGTTTATGTATGCATACTTCAGCACGTCTTCATTATTCCTTCCCTTTACATCAAGGTGCTTCTCCAGGACAACCTGGTCTATTGTAAGCGTTCCAGTCTTGTCTGTGCAAAGGACATCCATGGCGCCAAGGTTCTGGATTGAGTTCAGGTGCTTTACAATGACCTGTTTCTTGGCCATGGCAATTGAGCCATTGGCAAGGTTCAATGTAACAAGCATAGGCAGCATCTCAGGGGTAAGTCCTACTGCGACTGCCAGTGAGAAGAGAAGCGCCTCAATTAGGTTTGTCTTGAATATGGAGTTTATTGCAAATATTATAATGACAAGGATGAACATGAAGCGTATCATGAGCCAGGTGAATTCCTTTATCCCCCTGTCAAATCCGGTTTCTATCGGGTTTGTTGAGAGCCTGTGCGCCAGCTCTCCGAACTTTGTTGACATTCCGGTCTTTATCACAAGCCCAAGCGCAGTTCCGCTTACAACGCTTGAGCCCATGAACGCTATGTTGGTTGATTCTTGTATTGAGCTGCTTTTTGGCCTGATTTGCCCGGGGAATTTTTCAACAGGGAATGACTCTCCTGTAAGGGAGGCCTGGTTTATGAACAGGTCTTTTGATGAGATTATCCTAAGGTCAGCAGGAATCATGTCGCCTGCAAACAGGTCAACAATGTCTCCAGGGACTATTTCCCTAATCTTGACCTCTCTCGGCCTTCCGTTTCTGTAGACTGTGGATGTTGCATGGACAATCTCGCTGAGCTTCTCTGCTTCCCTGCCTGAGCGGTATTCCTGGATGAATGAAAGGGACACGCTGATAAGTATCATCAGGAATACAAGCACTGCGCTGGCCTTCTCGCCAAAGAACCATGAGAATGCGCCTATTATCAGCAGCACAATTACAAGAGGATTGGCAAATTTGGAGAGAACCTGCCCAATGATTGTTCTCCTGCCCTTTTTTGAAGGCTCATTGTAGCCATAGGCATCCAGCCGCCTCTCTGCCTCCCTTTCTGAAAGCCCGCTGATTGATGTACCGAGGCTGGTGAACAGCTCATCAGCAGGCGAGGTAAGGAAGAACAATTCATGGTGCTTATTTCCAGCTTTATTTTCAGGAGACTTGGGAGCGGCAGTGTCAGGCATTGGCTGTTTATTCTGAAGGATACTATAAAAAAATTGCCTTTTGAGGATGCTTTCAAATTACCTGTTAAATCCTATATAACGTTTTATAATCTATATACGTCAGATATATATACCACTTCACCTATTAAGGGCTAATAAGGGTTTGAGAAGGGGTTAGAATAAGATTTATAATAATAGGAGTTATAATGAAAGGCTCAAAGGCAATCTGTGCTAGATGTAGCACCTTAATTATCAAGGGCGGATTTGACCCTGATCTTTGCAGGTGGTGCGAGCTGGAAGTGGATTTTAGCGGCAACCAGCCATTTAACAATCTGTGAACTTTATTAAAAAACATTTTTAAAACAGCGCTAATTGGCTTCTTTTGTGAAAAATTCAGTGAAGCTTGGGAATGAAAAAAGCAATGTTGCTGTCTGCACCCTCTGGACTCCGCTGGAGATAGTGGGCAGGAGCTTGGGCAGTGGCGACTATGCTGTGATGGGGCAGCTTTACTCAAAGGACGCCGGGCTCAATGCTGTCTTGAGGTATTGCCTTCACAACAAGAAAATAAGGCATATAGTTGTCTGTGGGCAGGACAGGACAGGAAGCGGGCAGGCATTGATAAACCTGAAGGAAAGGGGAATTGACCCTGAAAGGAACATAATAGGCATCCCTGGAGCAAGGGTTGACACAGAAATACCTGTAGAATCAGTTGAGCGTTTCAGGCAAAATGTGGATGTGATTGATTGCAGGGGGATTGCTGATTACGGGGAGCTGGGGGGAATTATAAGGAAGCTGCCGAAAAAGGAAAGTTATGGCAAGCCTGAAAGCTTCCCTGAAGCCAGCTTTGATATTCCGCAGGATTTTCCAACAGACAGCGTTTTCAAGATAAGGTCTGCAACTGTAGGCGAGGCCTGGCTGCAGGCGCTTAATCTTGTGATGAAGTTCGGAGCGCTTAAGGCATCTGAGCATGAGGAAAGGCAGAAGGAGATTGTCTGCATGGTTGCAGTCATCACTGGCGAAGACCCTGATAGCATTGCTTGGAAGGACTACTTCACGTTTCCAAAAGAGGAGCTTGATGAGTATTACCCCCAGGTGTTGACAGACAGCAGGATTAGCGAGCTTTCATACACATATGGGCAGAGGCTCCGCTCGCAGAAGGGGAAAGACCAGGTTTCAGGAATGGCTAAAAAGCTCCTTGCAGCCCCCCATACGAGGAGGGCGGTCGCAGTCACATGGGATTTGGAGCTTGACACTGACAGCAGCAATCCTCCATGCCTGAATCTGGTGCAGGCGCTGGTCCAGGGAAAAAAGCTGTCTTTGCTGGCATATTTGCGCAGCAATGACATTTACGGCGCCTGGCCCAAGAATGTCTTTGCGCTCAGGAAGCTGCAGAAAAACCTGTGCCTTGAATCAGAAAAAGAGCTGGGCGAATTGATTGTAATATCAGCCAGCGCCCATATTTACGAGAGGCATTTCAGGATAGCTGATGAAATCATCCGGAATTATCCCCTGGGTGAAAATGTCAGTGTTGACCTTCCAAGAAGCGCAGGAAACCTTGATCCCAGGGGGAACATCCATATTGAGCTCTCTGGAGGGCAAATCAGGCTCACCCATATGGCTCCTGATGGGAAAAGGCTTGAATCATTTTCTGCAAAAACAGCGCAGGAAGCATCAAAATGGCTTGTTCTGGGGCAGAAAATCAGCGACATAAGCCACGCATTATACATTGGGCAGGAGCTGATGAAGGCAGAGATGGCTCTTAAGAAAAATCTGGAGTATGAGCAGGATGCGCCGTTGAAGCTGAAATAGCAGTCTTCCGGATAATCTGCTCTTTTGCACAACCTTTTTAAAAATATAAGCTCCTTTTTCTTCAATGCACAATATCATCGCAATAGTTGGAATGCCTGGGGCTGGGAAGAGCACTGCGGCAGAGTCGTTTGTCAGGGAAGGCTGGGCAAAGGTCAGGTTCGGCGATGTCACTATGGATGAGCTGAAGAGTAGGGACATTCCTGTATGCGAGGAGAATGAGTCTGTAATCCGGGAGACCCTGAGGCTGGAGCTTGGGATGGATGCCTATGCAAAATTGAACGAGCCGAAAATAGCGAATGCGTTAAAGCGCTCTGACGTGGTCATAGACGGGCTTTACAGCTGGCAGGAGTACCTTTACCTGAAGCCAAAATTCCAGGGGCTGGTTTTGCTGGCGGTTTACGCCTCTCCTGAGACAAGGTACAGGAGGCTTGCTCAGAGGGAGGAAAGGCCGCTTACAAGGGATGAGTCGGTCAGCAGGGATTATTCAGAGATAGAAAACCTTCACAAGACAGAGACTATTGCAATGGCCGGTTTCACAGTGATAAATGAGGGCTCAAAAGAGAGCCTGAGGCAGGTGCTATCCCTCCTGATAAGAAGGCTGGGGAGTGAAAAATGAAAAAGTTGTCGTGGACAGAATATTTTATTGAGGTTGCCAGGCTTGTTGCAAAGAAGAGCTCTTGCATAAAAAGGCAGGTTGGGGCAGTCATAGTAAAGGATAACATGATAATCTCCTCAGGCTATAATGGCACTCCCCGCGGAGTCAAAAATTGCAACCAGGGCGGGTGCGGGAGGTGCAATAACCCTGCAATCCAGTCAGGAGCGAATTATCATGAATGCCTTTGCGTCCATGCCGAGGAAAACGCAATTGTGCAGGCAGCTTACCAGGGAATAGTGACCAAGGGCTCTGTCCTGTTCACCAGCTTGTGTCCCTGCCTCTATTGCGCAAAATCAGCAGTTAATGCAGGCATCATCAAGGTTTTCTACAATGAGGCGTTTGCCATGGACGAGGCTACAATAAGGCTGTTCAATGAGGCTGGCGTTGATATTGAGAAGTATGATTAGGCTAAATAAGCTTCATTAATTTGTTTATAACATCTACGTCCTTGCTGCTAAGCTTGCTTTTCAAACTCAGTCTATTTAGCTCCTCAAGGTCACCCACTCTTTGTTCTATGGCTTTTCTTGCAACCTCACTCCACTTTATTTCAGAAAATTCCTTCATTTTCCTGTGCAGTTCAACAGGTACGCCAATTTATCCAGATATTATGTTGTTGAAATTTTGGCAATGTAATAAAGTCACTACTTCTGCCAGTTGTATCCCCTGAGCCTTGCTGACTTCCCGTATCCGCAGCTGCTGCACTTGTCTTTCCCGAGCTGGAAGGAGCGCTCGCCACAGCGTCGGCAATAAATCATGTTCTTCTTGCCGCTCTTCTTGCCCATTGAGGGTGTTCCTTTTGACATTTTAGCCTCACTCAGGAGAAATCATTATTATCGTGTCGCCCCGGATGAATATTATGCCGAGCTTTCTCTTTGTTTCGCCTTCAAACCTTTCCTCAGCATCTTCCAGAACTACATTGACATGTATGTCAAATGCCTTTAGCTTTCCTACAAATTGCTTCCCCCCCTTAAGCTCAACCAGCACTCTCTTGTTCCTTGCTGAGTTAAGGGCGTCTAATGGCCTTTCAGATTCCATAAGAATAACCTCCAAAAAAAAGAGAAGATGATAGGCGACTATATAAAGTTTACGGCTTGGCTCAAGAGGATTTCGCTGGCTGCGCAGGGCAGCAAAGCAATCGGATTGGTTCCAGATGCAGTTAACCGCAAATATTATAAATGCCCTTGAATACGCTACACCTATGTTAACTCAAAACAGGTCAAACAGGACTCCTGCTGGCGCGAAATACAAGAAGGCCAGGGATAAGAGGCTTTATGAGACTGGCAGTGTTCCTACACATACCAGGATTGGGGAGATGCAGGTTAAGCGGGTCAGGATAAAGGGCGGCGGCTTGAAGATATCTGCTGTAAAGGCAGATGTTGCCAATGTGCTTGACCCCAGGTCCAGAGCTTACAAGAAGTCTAAGATAAAGACTGTGGCTGATAACCCTGCCAGCAAGCATTTCATCAGGCGAAATATAATCACGAAAGGCACAATTATAGAGACAGAGCTTGGGAAGGCCAGGGTCACTAACAGGCCGGGCCAGGAAGGCACTGTTAATGCGGTTCTTGTCTGATTCAGTCGTCTTTTACTATTGCATGATATGAAAACCTTTTTCATTGAAGCCAGGCTCAGCGAGGCCATTCTTCTTAGTGAAGAGCACATCAGGCAGCTGCCTGAAAAAATAGGGCTAATCACCAATATCCAGCACATCCATAAGCTTGGTGAGCTGAGGGAGCAGCTTGAAAGTTCCGGGAAGAAGGTTACTGTGCTGAAGGGCTTTCACTCCATGTATCAGGGCCAGATGTATGGCTGCGATTTCCCTGCCGTTATTGACGGTTCAATTGATGCTGTCCTTTTTGTGGGGACAGGAAAGTTCCATCCGCGGGGAATATTTGACTCCAAAAAAAGGCTTTTCATATATGACCCTGTAAACAGGCAGTTCCTTGAAGTTGACAGGAAAGATGCAGAAAGGGAGGAATTGAAGAAAAAGGCAGGCTACATCAGATTCCTGCATGCAACAGAGATAGGGGTCATAATCTCAACAAAGCCTGGGCAGCTTCACAACAGGGCTGCAGAGGCGCTTAAGAGGGTATATCCTGACAAGAACTTCTATCTCCTGGTGTGCGACACGATTGACTTCACAGAGCTCCAGAATTTCACTTTCATAGACTGCTTTGTAAACACGGCATGCCCAAGGCTTATGGAGGACTACGACAAGTTCCCCAAGCCGATGATTAACGCTGAAGAGCTCCTAAGAAACCTCACCCCTGAGCAGAAAGAGGCGAAGAAGCACCCATACCCGCTTTATTCAGGGGTGTTGTAATTCAAGAATATATGTTTACAGAGTCAAAATTAACTTACCAGATTCTATTTTCCATTCTAATTTTTGACCTTCTTTTAAGTTTTCAGCTTCTATTATCGGCTGTGGCACTGTAACAACATTGCTTTTTCCCACTTTCCTTAACTTCACTGTAAGGAGATTTTTACTTTTTGCTCTTTCCATTTCTAAAGCTTTTTGTGCATCAGAGGGATTTAAGATTTCTTCATTACATTTACTGCATTTCCATCCTCTTACTGCCAGTCCTTTCCATTCTGTTCTTATTTTTTCCATCTTTCCGCCACATTCACATTTTAGTTTTAAATTTTCAAATTCCATTTTTATGCCTCATTAGCTTCTTGAACTTTTTACTTAAGGTAAATTCTCCAGCATGAATTAATTTATAGTAATTTCCCAAATCAACCACTACAACATTTATTACTTTGTTTCCTCTCTGAATGCCTCTTTCAGCAATATTCTTCGCTCTTTTTCTGACTTCAAAGCCTTTTTCCAAATTTAGTTGAAAGTATTGATTTTCCTTTGTAAGTGAAATCCATGAATGTCGCCAGCGAGATATATTTAAGATGTATACCCTGGATATATAAATATTTCTCTTTTAATCTAAGGGCATAGAAATCTTTTTAAGCCGAGGCATGTAAAACGGATGAAAGAGGTTATCTTATGCCGCTTGGCGTTGCACACATCTTGTTTCCCCTGATTCTTTCTGACCTGTACAGGCACTCTTCACGGAAAGGCAGGAGAATCCTCTCCAAGGGGATGGTGCTTTTTGCAGGCGTTTCAGGGCTGCTTCCTGACATTGACCTTCCGATATTCCTGTTTATCTCGTATTTCCAGCACATCCCCAACATACACCGCACAATAACCCATTCATTGCTGTTCCCGGCTTTTGGGCTTGCGGTTTTCCTTCTGCTGTGGCTTTTCAGGAACAGGATTTCCAGAAGTGCCATTGCCCGGAAGAAGCGCTTTGCCTTCCTGAGGCAGGGGAACCTTCATATTTATGCCATTATGTTCAGCTTTGGCACGTTTACCCACATCCTGCTTGACTGGCTGATAATAGGGGCTTTAATGCCCTTTTTCCCTTTAAGCAGCTGGTCAACAGGGCTTGACCTGATTAGCTATCTTGTCCCAGCATCTTCTGCAGCAGCCCCGGAGCTGTACAAGACAACCCTGCTTGTCGGCCTTGACTCTGTGCTGTTCTTCAGCTGGCTGGTGTATGAGGGCTCCAAGAAGAAGATAAGGGATTACATCTGAGATATTACTTTTTTACTCCCTTTCTCAGGAGCTTTATCTCATCAAGCAGCTGGTGGGTGATTTCCTTGAGAAGCCTGGTTTCGTCTGCGCTTTCCCTTATCACCTCTGAGAGCTCTTCCTTTACATTTGCGTTGAGGCTCGATATTATTATGAGGAGCAGCAGGGAAAGCCAGCTGAAGATGGCTATCAGCATCAGCCAGCTCAGCTGCTGGTCAATAACATATATTCTCTGGATGAAGTAGAAGCCGATTGCTATTGTGAAAAGCCCTATGATAAGGACAGCCTTCTCAAAGAATGTTACCTTTTTGAGCAAGTCTATGACATTCTGAAACATCTCTGCCTCTTTTTTCATTTACCATTGAGAACAGAGTATTTAAAGTTTGCTGCACCCCCATTTCAAAACATTTATATACAGTTTTTATGTCTGGCCCTCTCATGGGCTTGAAGAAGCAGCAGGAGGAGCAGCAGGAGGAGTTGCAGCAGGAGATTAGCAGGACCAAGCTTCCAAGGGGCAACCAGACATTTGGCATTGTGGAGCTCAGGCTTGGCGGCACCAGGATGAGGGTAAGGTGCCTTGATGGGAAGAACAGGATATGCAGGGTTCCTGGTAGGCTTAAGAGGAAGCTCTGGGTCAGGGAGGGGGATACTGTCCTTGTAGAGCCTTGGGAGCTTTCAGGCGATGCGAAGGGTGACATTCTTTTCAAGTACAGGAAAGCCCAGATTCAGTGGCTGAAAAAGAGCGGCCACCTGAAGGAGATGCAGGAGTTTGAGGAGTTCTAGTCAGCAGCTCATGCTTTTGAAGTTGCTTTTTGTTCAGGCATTCTTTCTTTTGCAGCAGAATAGGCTATCAGGATAGCTCCAATAGTCAGCGATGCATCTGCTATGTTGAATGCAGGCCAGAAGCTGAAGCCTATGAAGTCTGTTACAAAGCCATATGCAAGCCTGTCATATATGTTCCCGATTGTTCCTGCCAGAATCAGGGCCAGCCCTGCCCTCAGTGCTGTTGATTCCGGAAGCCTTCTGTAGGAGTAGATTATTATGGCTGTCACTATCATGCCTATTATTCCCAGTGCTGTTGAGCTGTTCTGGAAAAGCCCGAATGCCGCTCCTGTGTTTTTGATGTAGGCAATCTGGAAGAAGCTGGACAGGATTATTGGGGTTTCAAGCTGCCTGATTAGCAGCTTGGCAGCCTGGTCAGCTGCAAAAACAGCCAGGGTTATTGCAAAGTACAGCAGGTCTTTTTTTGTCACCATCCTCTTTTCTTGAAGTATTCCTCGCTTTCCATCATCCTTTCTATGTTTGCCATTCTCTGGCTTAGGCTGTCAATTGCTGCCTTAAGCGCGTCAAGCTTTGCTGATACTACTTCAAGCTGCTTTCCGGCAGCATACGAGCTTGAGCTTTGGAGTGATTCAAACTGGGCAGTTTGGTTCTGCGCATAAAGCCCCTGGCTTTGGGGCTGGCTCCAGGGCTGCTGGATTACATCGCCAGGGTAGTTTCCTGGCTGGAATGGCTGCGGCTGGTTGGCTGGCAGCCCCAGGTTATCGCCTAAACCCAAGTCATCCTTTTTTTTCCAGAACATAAGCTTGCCGAATATTCCCATAAAGACCACCTCTTAGGAAGCCCTCTTCCATGAGAGTATACTGACTATTCCGTTTATAATTCTTTTCAAAATGCCCTCATCAGGCTTCTGCTGGCTCTCTGAAGGGGTGGCGGTTTCGTTCTTTGTTTCATTTTTTATATCGTTTTTTGCCTTTTTTAGTTTGCCTCCCGGAATGTCCAGCGTGAGCTCTTCAGAATAGTATTGGAATGTCCTGTTCTTGTATTCAACAGTTATGGTGGTTGGGTCTAGCGTGCTGCTGGTCGCCTCAGTTTTGTAGGTTGTTGACTGCCACAGGTCTGGCTCAAGGGTGTAATTCCACTTCTTTTCTGCTTCAGTTATTGTCACAGTTAGCGGATAGCTTTGCTCATTTTTCAGCGTGAGGTTTACTGTTATGTTCTGCCCGAGCTTCACGTCTTTTTTCAGCACTGCTTTCCTGATGGTTACGAATTTTTTTTCCTTGATATCAATGAAATATGTGCCTGATGAGACGTTGTAAGTCCGGTTGATGAATGAATAGTATGCGTAAGCTGGCTCAATAATTTTCTGCCCTGCTGTGTCAAAGCTGATTTCCCTGCTTATGTCTTTTTGCCCTGTGACTGCCCCGAGCTGCCAGTTGTAAGCTCCGTCTGTTACGCCTATGCTAAGCGGTGTCGGGCTGAGGCTTGTGATTCTCAATGTGGAGTTAATGCTGTCTACATTGTTTGCCTTTTCAGGCAGTATCCTTTCAATCCTGACCAGGGGATTGTTTTCCACTTCAACTGCCTTTATGTTTGAGCCTGTGTATAGGCTCATGTTATTGTATGAATACCTGGCTACTGCAATTGGAAGCTTATATGTTCCGGGCTGGCTTATTGTTGTGGAGTATCTGTATGTGGTGTATGACTGCGGGCTTACTATGGCTGTGAATTGGACTTCCCCGTCGCTTACCTGTACGCTTGCCGGCTGGTCTCCTATGTTGCTTACGTTAAGCTGCACTATGAATGAGTCTGTGTCATTGACCTTGTCAGGAGCGTCCTTTGACACTATTACTGCTGGCCCGTAAATCGGGCTTTCCTTCAGGTTCAGGGCTATTCCTGATGCGTTGTAGGCGAATGAGTCCCCATACTGGTTCTTGTATGTGACATATGAGCTGAGCAGGTTGTAGGTTCCGTTTGTCTTTGCCCTTATCCGTTCTTTTCCTGGTGCAAGTATGGCCTCTCCAGGCTCAATTTCAGGCAGCGAGTAGTTCAGGTAGTTTACCAGATCCAGGTATTGCTGTAGGGGAAAGTGCAGCACAACGTCTTTTGCTGTCATAGAGTCGTCTTCATTCTTTACTGTGTAGTCTATGCTGATGACATTCCCCTTGTACGTGTCTGTTTCCCTCACTAGCCTTGTCGGGCTTAATGTGAACTTGACTGGAAGCACTGTGAACTCTGTTTCCTTGGAATAGTTGTACTTGTTGTATGCCGCGAAGTCAAATTCAGAGTCAGCATCAGAGTATTCAGCGCCAGTCCTTATCTTGAATTTTGTCTCTTTGCTGACCCTTGGCGCTGTCAGCTTGTAGGTGTATATCGTGGCAGTGCTTTTCTTTGTTATGCTGGCTAATGCAGTGTTTTTTCCGGTTACTGTGAGGTTTTCAGGAACCGTGTCGTAAACTTTCACCTTGTTGATGTCTGTTGTCCTCGGGTTTTGCACTGTGACTGTGACAAAGAAGTCTTCTCCGCTGTTTACAGTGGTCTTGGAGAGCAGGTGGTTGATTACCAGCTCTTTTACGGGATAGATGGTTATTGTGTCCCTGAAAGTGTAGGTTTTTTTATCTCCTCCCAGCTTGTAGGTTACATTTGCCACCAGTGATGCCCCTGTTGTTGTGGTGGTGTTTGACGCAAAGAAGTCCTTTTCAATCACCTTTTTCTGGGCCTGCGAGCTCATCCTGTCAAGGAACACATCAGGCACATACCCCAGGTCTGTATTTGCAGTGACTAATACATCTGTCACCTCATCAAACGGGTTCAGGTTCTGGACAAATACCTGTACAGTGTACCTCTGGTTTGACTCTATTACCTTGTCAGCAAGGCTGGTCCTTATCTTAATCCCCTTGTCTTCAGCCACTATGTACTTATGCGTGTCTTCTGCATTTGCAGTTTCCAGGGTATCTATGTCTGTGTATGAGCTTGATATTGTCGTGTCTGAGCTTCCTGTTTTCCTGCTTTTGATATCAAATTTGTATACATAAGAGTAATAGATGTCATTGCTCTTGTTTCTTTTGCTGAACTCTCTTGTGTAGCTGTAGGAGTTTTTTCCAGCCTTGTAAAATGTGTGGGGGTAGTCAACTACTTCTATGTCCGGGCTGAACTGTATATTCACAGTGGCATTTGCCGTGTTGTTTCCCCTGTTGGTGACATTGATTTTAAGCGTGTTGTTCTCCCCGACGTAAACAGGCGTTTTCCCAACTGTCGCATCTATTTTAACTGAATGTGAAACATCAAAGGTAATCTCGCTTGAGTAGGCTGTTTTCATCTGGTAGCCGTCAAAATATGTGAAGCTTGCCTTGAGCCCCTGCTTGAGCTTGGCCTTGGGCCTTACCTTGTACTCTATATCCCTTGTTGATGAGCCTCCAATCTCCCCTGTCCAGTAGACAGAATTTCCTCTGAGCCGAGCCCCCATGATGTCTTTTATCTCCACGTCTTCAGGGAATGTGTCAAGATAGGTTGCGTTTCTTGCAACCCCGCCTGTGTTGGCTATCTGGACTGTGAGCACGCTTTCCTCCCAGACCATTAGGTCTGATTTTGAGGCAGTTCTGGTAATCGTGATTGATGGCACGGTTGAAATCCCCCTGATGCTTATTTTCTTCTTTTTTGCTGTGTAATCCTGCTCTATGTTGTCCAGGCACAGCTTGAAATAGTCTGTAGACTCGCAGCTGTTGTTTGATATTGAGATGTATTTTCCTCCGTATTCCGCGAATATGCCCTCCTTGAACCCGCTCAGGTAAATGGTTATGACCTGCTTGTCAATGGTGATTGATTCACCGGAATAGACGCTGAATGACTGCTCTTCAGCTGCTGCCAGGGCTGGGGCAAGCATGAGCGCAAATATGCATATAATCAATTTCGTTTTCATGTCAGATACCTGCTGTCACGTTCAGCCTGTCCAGGCCTGCGTTGAAGAAGTTGTCAAATCCAGGGACAGGAACAATCCTGATTGCCTTGAACATTAGGGTCTCAGGATACACTTCTATTTTCCCTGATTTGTATGATGCCGCGAAAAACCCGGGGTTTCCCATCAGCCTTGAAAACGAGTAAAGCATCTCGCTATCAGGGCTTCCAGGCAGTCCTGAGCTGTTGTTACCTCCTGAGAGGAGCTCTTTTTCCACTATCACAAGCTTGTAGTTCTTCCCAAGGGCGCTTTTGTAGTCCTTGCCTGCTATTTGCGCGGATATTTCCGCAAGCTCTTGGCTGCTAACAGGCTCTATACCTGTTCCGTTGGTTATGGTTGCTGCGTAAGTGACTGATGAATCCTGCCTTACCGCGAGCAGGTTGCTGTTGCTTGAGAAGGAGCTTCTGAAGCTTATGGCATCATAGGCAACCGCAATAAAGCATACTGCAATCACAATGCCCACTATTGAGATTCCAAGATGAAGGAAGTCAAAAGCCTCCTGAAGGAGCTTGTGGGCGATGAATATCGCCGCTATTGCAATGATTATTGTGAATGCTAATCCGAGCCCTAAAGCCATGTTTCACCTCTTTTTGGCATAACAGGCAATTGATACCCGATTATTTAAATCTTTTTGGCACAGCAAACCTTATAAGATAGTTCTGTCTGTGTTGGCACCAGTGAACTTTGATGGTTGAGCTGAAAAGAGGATTTGGGTTCTGGACAGTGCTGTCCTTGTCAATAGGCTCAATAATGGGCACTGCCATCTTTTTCGGAGCCAGCATAGGAGCTAGGTATTCCGGCAACCTGGCATTGGTGGCATGGGTAATCCTGTCACTTGTTTCAATCTACATAGCTGCCTGCTTCGGGGAGCTTGTGAGCATGTTTCCGAAAAGCGGAGGGGTGTACGAGTTCAGCAAGCAGACCTATGGAAGGTTCACATCATTCATGACTGGCTGGGCTGCGTGGCTTGTCGGAAACATAAGTGTTGCTGTGCTGATTGTCGCCTCCATTAATATAATAATGCCTAAATCCTCAATTGCAGTTAAGTTTCTTCTAAGCTCGGGGATTATTCTTGCCCTGAACCTTGTTGCCCTGCTTGGTCTGGAGGCTACTTCATTGATTTCAATAGGGTTCGCTGTTGCTATAGTCAGCGTGATTGTCGCGCTGGTCGGGCGGGGGTTATTTGCAATGAATCTGGATAACCTGATGCCTCTTGTTACCCACAGCCCTCTTTCAATTTTTTTGACCATGTTCTTCCTTCTTGAGACCTATTTTGGATGGGAGTCAGCCACTTACCTTGCAGAGGAAACCAAGGATCCGAGGAAGACAATCCCCAGGGCTATTGTTGCCGGCACGATTGTTATTGCTGTTCTTGGGTTTGGCATGCTCATTATAAGTTTGGGCGTAATCGGCTACCAGGGGCTTGCAGGACTGGGTAATGAGTCGCCAACAGTCATTTTGGCTCATCAGCTGTTCGGCTCCAATGGCGCTGCATTAATAATTGCAGGCATAGTGCTGGCATTAATCGGCTCTGCTGCTTCAGGGATTATAACCATGCCCAGGCTGGTTCTTGCAATGGCGAGGGATAAGCTCTTTATTGAGCAGCTGAAGGCTATACATCCCAGGTTCAACACTCCTTACAAGGCCATAATCTTCCAGTCCATAGTGACTGTTCTCCTCTTGTTCATGGTGCTTGGGAACTATCAGCTGCTGCTCAGCATACTTGTCCCGCTTGCAGCATTGATGTATATCCCGGTAATTCTTTCAGTGACTATCCTGAGGCACAGGAGTCCGAATGCTGAGAGGCCCTTTAAGGTGCCTTTCGGGAAGGTAGGGCCTGTTATTGTCTCGTTGTTCCTGCTCTCAACAATCCTTATTGAAAGCCTTGCTGATTCATCAGGATTCAACCTGCTGAGGCTGAGCATTTCAATAATAATGATTGGGATTCCGCTTTATTTCCTTGTGGAGCTTTATTTTGACCCTAAGATGATCACTGATGTCAGTGACT
>JACPTE010000015.1 GCA_016192945.1 Candidatus Woesearchaeota archaeon | reverse complement strand
GGCCCGATATTCGCCAACATCGTGCTGGCAGACGAGATAAACAGGGCAACCCCAAAAACGCAGTCAGCGCTGCTTGAGGCGATGCAGGAGAAGCAGGTCACTGCAGGAAACTCCACTTTCAAGCTTGATGAGCCTTTTTTTGTGCTTGCAACAATGAACCCTATTGAGCAGGAAGGTACGTACCCTCTTCCAGAAGCCCAGTCTGACAGGTTCCTGCTTAAGATAAAGGTATCATATCCTACTTACCAGCAGGAGATGGAGATTGTCAACCGCTATGGGGCTGAGCTGAAGGACAGGAGGGTCAAGGTTGTTCTTGACAAGTCCCAGCTTATTGAGCTTCAGGGAATGACAAGGCAGGTGCCGATTGCCTCTGACCTGAAGGAGAAAATAATCAAGATAGTCACAAAGAGCAGGAATTTTGAGCTGATGAGCTACGGCGCATCACCCAGGGCCAGTGTTGGGCTGATTCTGGCTGCAAAGGCCCGGGCTCTTATTGAAGGGAGAAACCACGTTTCTTCTGAGGACATAACTGCTATGGCATACCCTGTGCTGCGCCATAGGGTGATACTGAACTTTGAGGCTGAGAGGAAAGGGATGACTACTGATGATGCCATAACCCAGCTGCTTGACAAGGCAAAGTAGCTGTTGGGAAGGGCTTGAAGGAGCTTAAAAAGTGATAACAACAGAGTTTTTGACTGGACTGGACAGGTTTAACCTGGTGATGAAGAAGCGGGTCACTTCCAAGTATGCTGGCGCCAGGCCCAGCATGATGACAGGGCGGGGCGCTACAATCAAGGACTACAGGATTTATTCTGCAGGCGATGATTTCAGGCTTATTGACTGGAAGGTTTACGCAAGGACTGACAACCTTTATGTCAAGAGGTATGAGGAGGAGCGCAACCTTGTTGTCCACGTAATAATAGATTCCAGCGCCAGCATGGGCTATGGGAAGCCTTCAAAGTTTGATTATGCTGCCATGCTGGGCGTGGGATTTGCCTACATAGCCATGAGGGGAAATGAGAAGTTCAGGTACGCGATTTTCTCCAACTCGCTTAATGTAATCCAGCCAAAGAGGGGTCTCAGCCACCTGGCAGGCATGGTTGACCTTCTGAACAATACCAAGCCTTCAGGTGTTTCTGATTTTGCCATGGCAATGCGCAATTACAGGAGGGCGTTGGGAAAGAGGTCTCTGATAATAATAATCTCTGACTGCCTGTTTGACGTTGACAGCATAAAGGATGGCCTTTCCCAGCTTGGCTCTAATGACATTAAGCTGATTCAGGTATTGGACCCTTCTGAGAGGAAGCTTTCAATTGAGGGCGATGTTAAGCTCACTGACTCTGAAACCAGCATGGTAATGCGGACTTACATCAGCGGGAAGCTGAGATCTGATTACCAGAGGAAGCTTGAGTCGCATATCCAGGATGTTGAGAAGATAAGTGTCGGGCTGAGGGGCGGATTTCATGTTGTGACAACTGACACCCAGGTTTTTGATGCCTTCTACAGGATTCTTCAGGAATGAGCTTCATCAGAACAGGCTGCTCAGAAGGTATGAGAATGCTATTGACGCTGCGAAGTATAGGCCAAGCGTTATTATCAGGAATGCTGGGAAGTAGTTCAGTCCGCTCTTCACATCTCCTTTCTTGATTGTTGCCACTATTGATGCTGAGAAGAATGATGTCACTACAAGCGAGGCTATTGCGAATATCCTGAAGTCTGCCTGTGATATGCCTGTGTTTGTGAAGGAGAATGAAAAGCCCATTCCTGAGCTTTTCATGTTTTGCAGGTCCAGCCCTGATATGATTGAGCTTATTACCCTGAGGAACTGCCCTGACAGCGCAAACAGGATTGGTGCTGCAGCAACGGTTGCAAACCCTATAAAGATGGCATATGTAGTTACATTGGCTGACATCTCCTTCTTCATCAGCTGGTTCTCTTTTATGTTGTCTGAAATCTTGTTGAGAAGCTCTCCTATTTCTCCGCCTGCCTTGTAGCTTTCTATCAGGAGGTTGATGGACCTTTTGAGGACAAGGGAGTCATATTTGTCTGCGAATCTCATCAGTGCCGTATCCAGCTCCTCGCCGCTCATTGTTTCCTTTGCCACCATTTCTATCTCGTTTGCAAGGACTCCGAACCTTGGCCTTACAGCATACCAGAGTGCCTTGTCTATCGGCATTCCAGCCCTTATGTTGGCTGATGTCAGCTGCAGGTAGTCCGGGAGGACCTCTTCTATGCCCACCCTTCTCTTGAATATCTTCAGGTCAAGTATCACGAAGAGTATGAGCCAGATTAAGAAAAGTATCAGCAGGAATGCAAATACCCATGTGAAGGCCATTGCCAGGGTAACGTAGAATGCCCCTATCTTCAGGTCAGTGGAGAAGCGGTATATCAGGTATAATGACACCAGGAGGTTTATGGCAACGGCAGCCCTGAATATGTATAGCGAGAATTTTGAGGAGTCTATGCTGATTCCTGATTTCTCAAGGTAGCTTTTCAGGGGGAGCTTTCTCGCTATTCTGGGGATTTTTGGAATGCGCCTGAAGTTGTGGATTTCATCATAGGCTTTCTCTTCCTTTTTTAGCTTGAATAGCCCCTTTAGGATTTCAGGGCTGCTCAGGTGCTTTTTTTCGTACTCTTTTATGCTGTCTTTTTCAGGCATTGCTATATCTCCACTGGCGGCCTCTGGGATTTTATCATGGTCAGGAACATGAACTGGAAGAATCCTACGAACCCTGTCATGGCCAGGAGGAATGGCAGGCTCAGCCTTAGTGACAGGAATGAGCCGAGGATTATCAGCATGACTATCCCGATTGATGGCATTATCACGGCTATTATCAGGTAGAACATTGCTATTGGGTTGAGCTTCCTCCCGTATTCCCTTACATCTATCATCTGCTCCTTTGCTATCTGGTCCACTGTTGAGCTTAGCGAGGCTGAAATGTCAGCGCCTGTCTTCAGTGAGTTGAGTATCTGCCAGAGGACCTTCCTGAAATTTGATGATGGTGTTACCTCTATCTGCTGGGATATCGCGTCTTCCAGGGGGGTTCCGAGGTCAACCATGTCCACTATTTCCTGGAAGTATTTTCCTGTTGACTCGTAATTCCTGGCAACATTTTTCATTGCATCATAAAGTGGAACCCCTGACTTCATTTCTATCATCAGGAACCTTCCTGCAAAGACTATTTCCCTGCTGATTTCCCTCTCCTTCCTGACTATTATTATGTCAGGAAGCCTCAGGATATAGAGGAAGGATGCTATGAATACCAGGGGGAAGATTATTATAATGGCGCTTTTGAGGAAGTTCAGCTTTATTAGTATTGAGCCTATTGCAATAATCAGGCCGGTGGTTATGTAGAATGCGGATATTGCTGTTTTCTTTACAAACACGTGAGGCTCGTCAAGTATGCCTGCCTGCTTCAGCTTCAGGTTTAGCCCTGGAAGGTTGTCGCTGACTCTTTTGAAGATTGCGTTGACCATTTTAGGCTGGATGCCTGTTTGCACGGGCTGATGAAAGCAGGCTTTCCTTGTCAGTGTAGTATTCTGCCATGAGCCTTCCTACTTCGTCCACTGTGTTTATTTTCTGCTTTACCAGCCAGTCCAGGACAAGCTGCTTTTCCTTGAGGTCTGCCTCTATTTCTTTCCTGCTCATTCCTGTGAACAGCTGCAGGTTCTCAAAAAGAGCTGATGACTCGCTTACTCTTGTTAGCTCGTCTTTCTTGACATCAAACTGCATGAGCACGTTAGGCGTTGCGTCTGGCATTATCTCTGCTATCTGGAATGTCCTCCTTATCCCGGATCTCCTGTTCCTGTACTGGACAAGCACAAGCGAGACTGCCGGGATTAGCGTTTTCGGTATTTCTATCGGCGGGTTTGTGAGCCGGTTTATTACTTCCCTTGCGCTGTTTGCGTGGATTGTGGCGTAAACGCTGTGGCCTGTATGTATCGCCTCAAACAGCACCTCTGCCTCTTTCCTTCTCCTTATCTCTCCGACTATTATCCTGTCAGGCCTCATCCTGAGCGAGTTTACAAGCAGGTCAAGCATTGAAACGCCCCCCTTGTTTTCCACGTTCGGGAGCCTTGTCAGCATGGGCACCCAGTGGAGAAACTTCGGAAGCTGCAGCTCATGCGTGTCCTCTATGCTTACTATGCGCTGGTTCGGCGGGAAGAAGTTTGAGAGGACATTGAGGGCGCTTGTTTTTCCGGATGCTGTTCCCCCTGATATTATTGTTGACAGCTCGTACTGCACTGCAAGCCAAACCAGGGCTGCCGCCTCAGTGGTTATTGACTTGTTCTGTATGAAGTCTGTTATTGTCCATGGCTTTGCTGCGAATTTTCTCAGCGTGAGTGTGTTGCCATGCAGCGAGATGGGCGCTAATGTCGCATTAACCCTGTCGCCTGTAGTCAGGTTTGCGTCCATCAGCGGCTCAAGCACAGTTATCTGCCTGCCTACCTTCCTTCCTATCATGGATGCAAAGTGCCTTATCTGGTCCTCGCTTGACAGGGTTATGTTTGTCTTGAGCCACCCGTGCTTCCTGTGGTAAACCCAGGCAGGCTCTTCTGCATTGTTTATTGCCACTTCCTCAAGGTTCGGGTCTCCCATGAGCAGCTCTATGTTGCCCATGCCCAGGCTCCTCTGGATAAGGTATGCTATGAGGAATGATGTGGTTTCATCATTCGCATCAGGAAAGTGCTTCTTGATGAGTATTTCTATGGAATTGCGGAAGCTTTGCTCTATAATGCCAGTCTTCTTTATGTCAAGGATGTCCACCATGCCCAGGTTTACCTCTGTTACAAGCTCCTGCCTTATTTTTTCCAGGATTAGCTCGGTTGCAGGGCTGATTTTGGAAACAGAAGTCTCATAGATTGGGACAAAGTCGCCTTTATGCCTGTATATTGTGACTGTTATGGGCAGCTTGTTTGATGTGAAGCTGTATGACTCCAGAACTGCTCTTTCCTGTGTTGGTTTCTTCTTTTCAGCTCCCAATAACCGCACCCCTTTTTATGAAAATAAAAAAATAATCTATTTTTGGCTTTTATTTATTATCCTTCCAAGGCTGAAAATCTCTTCTTCAAGCCTTTCCCTTTTGCTGTTTGCATCCCTGAATTTTTTCTCAAGCTCTGAAATGTGGCGTTCCATGTTCCTTGGGCTTGCAAGCTCAAGGAGCTTTGCCTCTGTTATGAGTGCGCTCAGCTCGTGCTTAAGCTTTTCCAGGTCCATGTTTATTTTGTCCATCATGACATCTATGTCCACTTTTTCGTCAAAGAACCTTTCAAACTTCTCTTTTGCCTTTGAGCTCTCGGTGACTGATGAGCTTATCCTTTGCCTTGCGCCAGCAACTTTTTTGAGTATTGCCTCCTGCATTTCCTCTATCTTTTTCTGGTGGCTTCTTCTCTGCTCAATGAGGGGCGCTATATCGTTTTTCCTCATGTCAATTCCAGAGCGGATTCTTTCGGCATATGCCTTCAGCTGCCTGATTTCGCTTTGCATTCCGCCTATGTTTGAGTCCTCATCCCTGAGCTGCTGCTCCATTACCTGGGCTGCCCTCTGTATCTTCTTGATTCTCTGCTTCAGTATCTCCTCATTTTTCCTTATAAGGCCTGAATTGGTCATTTCCTCGTCAAGCTTGAGCTCCTGCTCCCTGATGTGCTCTGAAATCTCCTCGTAGGCCTTCTGCTTTTCAAGGAGCTGGCTTTCAACTGAGTCCATCTGGCTCTTGAATGCCTGCTGCTGCTCAAGTATCTCCCTGTCAAGCCCCCTCTTGAGCTTTTCGTAGTTCTCCAGTGTTGAAAGCTCGTTCCTGACCTTCTTGACCTCTGTCTCAAGCTCCCTGCTGAGCTGCACAAACTCCTCCTTGACTTTCTTGAGGCCAAGCGACTCATGCTCTATATAGTCTATTGCAGCCTCTATCTTCCTTATGAATCCCTCTTTCCTGCCCTCAAAATCCTTTGATTTCCTGCTTATTTCATCCTTTGAGAGCTCCCTCCTGACAAGGAATGGCGTTGTGAACTTGTACTGGATGTCTATCAGCCCCTGCTGCTGAAGGAAGTCAGCCCACTCCTCAATCACCACGCTGGGGACTGAGAGCTCCTTTGATGCGTCAATTATGCTAACCCTTTTTTTCTCCTCAATCAGGGCAACCAGCTTGTCCACTCCAGTTGTTATCTGTGCCTGCTCCATGCTGATTTATCCGGAAATGATGTATAAAAATGTTTCTTTGGCGCGTTAGGTTTGTGTTGTGTTTGTGCTGTAGAATTCTGCCCTGCTGTAATAGGTGTAGTATCCTGCGTGGCCTGTGCTGTATCTCGTGTCTGCTGCCTGTACTTGCCAGTCCGGCTCTGTGTAGCCCGTGTTGAACGCCTTGCCCATTATTAAGCTGTCATTGAACAACAGCTTCATAGTTACCGGCTC
>JACPTE010000004.1 GCA_016192945.1 Candidatus Woesearchaeota archaeon | reverse complement strand
GCAAGGATGGAAGCCAAACCAGGCACAATGACGTTGCCCTTGACGCGGCTGTAAGAAGCTATGTAAACTCCTGCATTGACAGGGAAGTGAAAGACAGCATAGAGCTGTTCGGGGTTGACCCGGCAGCATCAAGCCAGTATGATTACTACCTTAACAAGAACCTCGCTTCCTGCGCTGATTTCTCTATCTTCAGGAGCAGGGGAATTGAAGTAAAGACCTCTCAGGTAAGCTCAAAAGTATTAATCTCTGACAGGGCGATTGAAGCAAAGGTCAGTTATCCTATTGAGCTTCATGCAGGCGATTCAAAATCATCCTTTGGCGATTTTGAGTATACCCTGAACAAGGTGACGCCGATTGGGGAGATTTCAAACAGGATAACAGGGGCAGCCATAACAGCTTCCAGCGACATAGAAAAAGTGTCCACAGACGGGATGGCATCCATCAGGATTCCCAGAGGGACTTCAGTAGAGGGGAATGGCGAGTTCAAGATTGAGGACAGGAACTTTGAAAGCAGGACAAATGAGGTTGTTGCAGGGAATACTCTATACAGCATAAAAGGCGTCAAGTTCACTCCTTACGCAGAGCTTACGATAAAGTATTCTGAAAATTTCCTTCCAAAGAACTACAACCCAGACATGCTGGCAATAGCCCGCTACAATGACATAAACGACATATGGGTGGCTGTAAGGTATGGCTCTGTTGACAAGACAAAAAGCGCAGTATCAGGAAGGATATCAGAGCCAGGATACTATGCAATAGTCATTAACTGCAAGCCATCCAGCAGCCCAATACAGATTAATTATACTGGCTGGATTTACAGGGAACAGGCTTACAGCAGTGACAGGACGCTTCTCAACCCAAACTGGAACGAGGCTGACGGCAAGATATACGCACTGAAAGAGCACAAACAGATAAAGCTCAGTGGGGGGGCGGGCTGGAATGACAACAATGCCAGAGCCCAAACAGGAACTCCAAAAGGACAAGCTTACCTGAAGGACTGGGATAACGATGACCAGTCTGAAAACCTTGCTGCCTGCACGGACTGCGACCGCAAGCAGGAGGATTGCAAGCCAATCTGCCAGGCTGAAGCAAAAAAGAGGCATAAAAACGACTTCGGAAGGGATGATACTGGAACAGGTTACCTTTTCATAAACAAGGATGGGATAAAGGACGGGACAACATCAAAATGCAGCATTCAGGATTGCGAGCCTTACAGTTGCGGCACGACCCAGAATCCCCAGACATGCTACCACAAGTGCCCGAAAGACTGCATTGAAGTGGCACTGGCAACCCCGAACAATTATGGCTACGATTCAGCAGATGCTGCCGGGGGAAGGGCATCAATAGGCTATAAGCTGCAGGGGAGCGGCAACAGCTGTGTTGCCCCTGAAAATGCAATCAAGGTAGACCTAAGGCCTGTTGAAGCCGGCGGGATATGCAATGATGAGTGCAAGGCAAAACTCAACAAGAAGGACGTGAATGCTGACGACAAGCCAATACCTGCTGCAGACCTGAACGGCAGCACAAACACTTTTGAAATTGAAATCATCAACAAGAGGGATGCAGCCTCTTACGCCAGGGGCAGAATAGACCTCATGGCAGGCACAGGATCATACGAAAAGTGCGAAACAGGAAAAGAGCTTACATCCAATTGCATATGCGGCACAACAAATGTCAATGTGCTCCAGGAAACCAAAAGAGACGAGGGAGATTATGGGGAGTGGAGCATTACTGCGAATGGCAAAAAATTCTGCTGCGCTGACGGGACAGTAGCTGACGACCTGTCAAGGTGCACTACATCAAAATGCCCCGCTGAAAAAGACAATGCCATTCTCCAGGCAAAAAACACAGGATGCGAATGCGCAGCCTCAATCTACGATTACAATCGCGACGGGCCTGGATACTGCTGCTCCACCCAAACATGCGAGGGAACAAAATGCACACAGGGAGCCGGATTTGCATCAGGAAGGAAGGCAGAGAACGACCTGAACATGCATGAATACAGGCTGGAGTACAAAGGCAGTACTTATTCAGTGTACATGGACAACAAGCTGCTCAAGTCAAGAGACTCCATGGAAAGGCCCGCCGGAATAAGCTTCGGGAATGAGCTAAGGCCCACTGTAAACGTAGGAACATGGACATCCCTGAAGATTGATTCAATAAAAGTAACAGACCAGGCAGGGAGAGATATATTCTCAGATGAGTTTGAAGGGCCAAGCATAAACACAGGCAAATGGACTGTGGACAAGGGAGAGGGCACAGTTGATGCAACAGGGGGCTTTGTTGAGCTTAAGGCAGCCTCAACAAACAAGTTCCCCTTTGTAAAGTCAGCAACCAAAATATTCCCTGATTCAGGAGACTTCACGCTAACAGTAAAGATGCAGTATACCAAGGTCACAGGGCACGGAGTATATTTCAGCCTTCCCCAAGTGCTCAGCATAGGGCAGGATGACAGTTCACCAGGCGGAGACAAGCACGGGCTTTACAGGCTAAGGATATCACTTCTTAGAGAGATGATTTATGCCTGCGGCGGAGTTGGAGGCTGCTCAAAGAGAACATGCGAGCCAACAGGGGATTCTGGCTCCACTACCCTTGCTTCAATCACACTTCCCCAAGGATGTGACAAGCCAAGCAAGTTCGGGATACACATGATGCTCCAGGATTTCCCTGCAACTGATTTTGGCAGGCAGCTTGACAAGGCAAGGGAACTGGTTGGAGAATGCGGGTTTGTGAAGAACATAGCAACAGACATAGGCATAAACCCAGATACT
Organism: Candidatus Woesearchaeota archaeon; assembly: GCA_016192945.1. GTDB lineage: Archaea > Nanobdellota > Nanobdellia > Woesearchaeales > UBA10216 > JACPTE01. The sequence continues at coordinate 3,686 of JACPTE010000004.1, read as the reverse complement.
GCAAAGTGGGCTTCCTTTGTAAGCGAGGCAAACAAGCGCAAGCTTGTGCCAGTCCTGAGGCTCCAAGGAAGATACTCAGGGAACAATTGGGAAAAACCAGACCAGGCAAATAATTATGCTGCCATCGCCTCAAAATATGCCGAGTTCATATCACAGGTTGAAGCCACATCAAAGCAGAAGGTTGGCTATGTTGAAATATGGAATGAGCCCAACATTGCATCTGAATGGGGAGGACAGTCAGAGCCGAAGGAATACGCGCGTTTCCTGCTCGCTGTTGCAAAGGCAATAAGGGCATATGACATGAGCGACGGCAAGAAGGACATCAGCATCATGAATGGGGGGTTGGCAGTAGTCAGCGAAACATCAAACGGGAATTACCAGACAGCAGCTTTCATGAATGCTATGTTCGCTGAATCCCCTGAACTGAAGGACTACATAGACATCTGGAGCACGCATTCATACATGCCTGACCAGCAGGCCTACAGGCCACAGCTAGAGATACTCGGCAATTTCAATTCAAGAAAGCCGATAATGATTACAGAAACATCATGGAAGAGATGCGGCGCTACTATATGCAATGCACAAAACCAGGGGGCATCAGCTTCAGAGTTTGTCAATGTTTATAAGAACGTATGGTCCAGCGATAACAATGTCATCGCAGTAATTCCATTTGAACTAACATCAATAGACCCAATATGGAGCCAGTACAACTTTGCAGAGCCAGGCACCCTGGCAGGCAATGACTATTTCACAGCAATGAAAAGCTACAGGGAATCCCTGCAAAAAACCTGAGCAGATTATTTTTAAACAGCGCCCCATGCAAAAGTTCCATGAAAGTCCACATTGAAAAAGAGGGGCGGGATGAGAAGCTGGAGTTCAACGGGACAGTCTCAGAGTTGCTTGCGCTCCTGAAAATAAACCCTGAAACAGTGCTTGTTGCAAGGGATGATGAGCTTGTAACGCCAGCAGACAGGCTATCAAACAAGGACAAAGTAAAGATACTCTCAGTTATCTCTGGAGGCTAAGAATTCTTTCAGCTTCTTAATTGACTCAACCCTGAATCGCCCGGGCTCCCCGCCAGACTTAAGTTCTGCATACGTCCTGTTTTTTCCCTTTGGCACGAATATGCTGTCATTCCCCCACCCATACTTCCCCCTCTCAGACATCGCAACCCTTCCCTCCTCAACGCCAATGAAGCAGACAGGCTGATTTCCAGGCTCACAGTAGCCTATTGCAGACTTGTAGAAACATTTCCTGTTGCTTACGCCCTTCATCAGCCTCAGAATTCCCCTGTTGCCTATCCTGCCAGTAACATACTTTGTGCATGTTCCAGGGAAATCTTTCAGAGCCACAATGAAAAGGCCGGAGTCCTCAACAACGACAGCCCCCCCAAGATTTTCTGACAGCGCCTTTGCCGATGTCCCTGCCACTTCTGCAGGGTCGTCAGACCTTAGCTCAGGATACTCTGCATTGAGGACGTCCAATTCATCAAAAAACCTCCTGAACTCAGAAATCTTGTTCGCATTCCCTGTCACTAGTGTTATTGCCATTTTCTGCTGAACAGCTTGTAAACAAAATATGAAGCCGCTGATGACATGATTATCACCGCCAGTATTACATAAAAGGCATACTGGCCATCTATTATTGGGGTGTGCTTTATGTTCATTGAGAAGATGCTTGTTATTATGTTAGGGAGTGTTGACAGAAGCGCAACCAATGCAACAATCTTCATGAAATAATTCATCTCGTTCCCAGAGATTGTTGAATGCATGTTGAAGAGGTTCGTCAGGACATCCCGCTGGACTTTTTCAGTGTCAAGTATCTGCAGGGCATCATAATACAGCTCTGAAAAGTTCTTCCTGTCTTCCGGGGAAAAAAGCTTGTAGTAGCTCTTCCTGAGCTCATTCAGGGCCTCTATGTTTGCAATAATGGCCTGGTTGAAATAGCTGAGGGCTATGCTTGAGTCGTAAATCTTCTGAATGTTCTCCTTTGAAAGGGCCCCCCTGTCCCTGAACATCTCAACCTTTATTGATATCTTGTCCATGAAATGCAGGAACTCGTCATTCACCTTGTCAAGGACATAGAAAATGAAATAGCCGCCGGGCTTCTTGAAAAGGAAGCGCCTCTTATTGTCCATCAAGGCAGCTGAAAGGTCGCTTAAGACCTTGAGGGGAGTCCTCTCTATAGTGACTATAAGGCTTCCGATAGAATATATGTATGCCGGCAGTGTTATAATCTCCCCATTCTGGGCAGTGGGGGCCCTGTAAACTATTTCAAGGTGCTTGCTTACGCTTACCTTGCTCCTCTCGTTCTCATCAAGCGACTCCTTGAACTCCTCTATTGGTATCTTGGTCAGCTCTGCAAGGGCCTCAAGATCCTCTGAATTGTGGTTCACGCACCTTATCCATATAGTCCCCTTTCCTGAAGAATTCATCCACTCCAGCGTTTTTGATGCGTAGCTGTGCTCCAGCCTCTGGATATTCTCTTCTTTCAACAAGAAAAGCTCAATCATCCAGAATAAGAAAACCTGCACTTTATAAAAAACTTTTCCCATCACTTAGCAGATTCAAATGATATGTGCAGCTCCTTCAGCTGCTTATCATCAATGGGAGAAGGAGAGCCATCCATAGGGCATTCAGCAGCCTTTGTCTTCGGGAAAGCAATAACATCCCTTATGTCATTGAAGCCCTGCATCAATGCAACAAGCCTGTCCAGCCCCAATCCCATCCCCCCGTGGGGAGGCCCACCATACCTGTATGCATCCAGAAGGAAACCGAATTTCATCCTCGCATTCTCTGGAGTAAGCCCTACAATCCTGAAAACCCTCTCCTGGATGTCAGGCCTGTTTATCCTTATTGCGCCTGAGCCGAGCTCTATACCGTTGAGGACCACATCATACAGGTCTGCCTTCACTTTTTCAGGGCTGGACTCCATGATATCCAGATGCTCCCTTTTCGGCATGCAGAAAGGGTTATGGTTGAAGTCCCACCTTGATTCGTCATCCTTCCACTCAAACACCGGAAAGTCAGTCACCCAGCAGAACTTGAACTCAGATTCTTTTATCAGTTTCATCTCCTGCCCAAGCTTGTTCCTCAGCTTTGAAAGAATCTCATTAGTACTTGATTTTGTATCTGCAATGAAAAACAGGACGCCTGATTTTATATTCGCCCTCCTGAGAAGCTCTGCCTGCACTTCAGCTGAGAAGAACTTCACTATTGAGCTTTCAAGCTTTTTATCGCTGACTTTCATCCACGCAAGCCCCTTTGAACCCTGGCTTTTTGCCCACTCTATGAGCTTGTCAATGTCTCCCCTGGTTATCTCATGAGGCACAGGAAGGCATTTCACTGTTTCAGCCTGCTTGAACACGTTGAAGCCTGATTTCCTGGCTATATCTGTAATGTCAAAAAGCTCCAGCCCGAACCTAAGGTCTGGCTTGTCAGTCCCATACTTGTCCATTGCCTCATCATAGCTCATCACAGGGAATCTTGGGAGCTCCACTCCAAGAACCTTTTTGAAAACGTGCCTGTACATTGACTCAACTGTTTCCATGACATCTTCCTGTGTCACGAATGACATCTCCAGGTCTATCTGGGTGTGCTCTGGCTGCCTATCAGCCCTCAGGTCCTCATCTCTCAGACATCGTGCAATCTGGAAATACCTGTCAAAACCAGATATCATCAGAATCT
>JACPTE010000013.1 GCA_016192945.1 Candidatus Woesearchaeota archaeon | reverse complement strand
CACCTTCCTGTAATTCAGCTTTTTAAGCAGCGCATCAACATTGACACCAGCCATTATAGCAATGAACGGGATTGCCATCAGCAGGTAAAAATCAAAAACCTTATTCAGCTGGCTCAGGAACAGCAGGTAAAAAGCGGGAATTGCAGCAAACAGGAGCAGCCGCCTGTTCCAGAAGAAAATTGAAAGGGCAGCGCACAACACAAGGATGAAATTCTGGGAGAAGAAACTGATGAAGACGCCTGCGTTCGCAGCATCAGCAGCAGGCTTTAGCAGGTGGAACTCATAAACAGAAACGACAAAGTCAGGCGATAAGAGGTATAAAATTATGTTAGCTGAAAGAAAAACAGAGAGGAATGACAAAATGGCCTTTGAGAAATGCCTGAAGTTCTTCAGAAGCAGGAAGCCAAGCATGATGACAGCAGGGACAAGGGCAAGAAGCCTTGTAAGCCCTGCAATGGCAAAAAAGACGCCTGCAAGAGAGGGCTTCCGGCTGAGGAAATAGAATCCCAGCATCAGGAACATAAGGGCCATGTTTATCCCAAGAAAATAAGTTGACTCAAGCATAACCCTGTAAGTGAAAAGAAAAAAGGCTGCAGAGAGCAGGGCAGCAGAATCGCTGAAATAATGCCTGGCTACCAAAAATACTATAACCGCAACAGCAGCCATTGACGCAAGGGGAATCAGCTTGAGCATGAAAATGCTGAAGCCTGCCATGGAAAAAACAGCAGCCCCTGCAAGCAACTCAAGCGGGGGATGTGCATAGAAGAAATCCCTGTAAGGCAGGCTGCCCTCAGAAACAAGATAGCTCATGTAAAAGTAAACATTCTCATCGCTATTGTCGTAATGATACAGGCCTTTGGACTCAACAGCAATGAATATCACGAGGATTGCCGCGAGAGCCAGCAGGCTGGCCAGATTACTTTTTTCTTTCATTTTCAAGGGACTTCAAAAGCCTGATTTTGTCCAGGATTGCAGGCTTGTTCGGGTGGTTAAGCCTTGCTGCCTCGGAATACGACAGGATAGCTGCCTCGTAATTCCCCAGCTTCTCCTGCAAAATCCCTATGCTATAAAATGTGGACGGCTCTGGATTCACATCAAGTGACTTGCCAAAGGCATCAAGAGCCCTCCTGTAATCCCCAACCTGAACGTATGCCGCGCCCAGGTCATTGAGAACCCTTGTGTTTTTGCTGTTGATTGACAATGACTTGTTAAATGACTCAATTGCCTTCTTATAATCACTCCTGAACCTGTAATTGACAATCCCGATATCATGGTAAGCCCTTGCCTTGTCAGGAAACAACCCCATGTTCTTCTCCAGAAGCTCAGCATACTTAAGCTGCTTATCCCTGAATGCATTCGCGCCCTTCAGCTCCTGAAAGTGGTAAATGGGAATGCTGCTTATCCCGACCCTCGCATTGATTTTGTTCAGGGAGGCGTCAACAGTCTCATGAACAAACCCGCTGAACCTTATGCGGGAATCATTCCTGAACAGCCTTATAATGAATGACGGATAGAATCCCTTGAAGCCGCGGAATGGCTCGCGGAAAAAGCCTGAAAAATGGGCGTCATTGCTGAAGTTCTTCTGCACAAACAGGCAGGCATCAGAGCCAGAATCTGCAAGCTGCCTCAACTTTGAGGCGTCCTCCCTCAGGATTTCCTCATCTGCATCAAGCACGAAAATCCAGTCAGAGGTTGCCCCGGCAAGGCTGAAGTTCCTCGCCTCACTGAAATCATCATTCCACTTGAAATGCAGCACCTTTGCCCCAAGCTCGCGAGCTATCTCAGGGGTTTTATCCCTTGAACCAGTATCAACAACTATTATCTCATCAACCACATCCCTGACACTGCCAATAGCGCCTGAAATGTATTTTTCCTCATCCCTTGCAATCATGCACAATGTTATTGTCGCCATTTTAATGCAAAGCCAGCAGCCAGCAGCAGGCTTATCACAGAGACAGCAAGCCCAAGATAAAAGCTTTGCGGAGCGTAATAAAACTCTACTTCAGTATCACTCCCGCTTACCCTGGCAGCCATCAATCCCCGATAGCTTATCGCTTCCTTGCCTTTTGCATGCCAGCCTAAATAAAAGTTTTGGTTGTAGACCAATGTCCCTGATAAGCCCCCTGTACCGATAACCACCCTGTTGGGCGAGAAATAGCTGATGTTCAATGACTTATTGGTCTCAGCAATGAATGCATTCCCCACAAAGCCAGGATACTCATCACCAGTATCAAAAACCTGGGGAACCACACGAATCCCCGGATGAAGCCTCTCATAGCAGTTAACAGTGTCAAGATTCTGAAGCATATAAGGGTATTGGGTTGAATACTTGTCAGAGCTGAATACATGCACATAGTCCATGTAATCAAGCGTATTTATGCCTAATGGAGGCTCCCTGAAAGCGCTTTCAATGGCAGGCCTTGAAACCAGAGACAAGTCCACAAGAACAATGAGAAGGACTGCTGCTGCAACATGCCTGCTGTTAATGTTCCTTATATCGCTCAACGCCTTGGCTGAAAGAAGCGAAATGCAAAATGCAAACATAATTAGAAACCTTGACGGCCCATGGAGATTGCCCAGGAAAGGAATGGAGCTCAGAAGGCTCCACAGGGGAACAGGCGAGAAAGCCCCAAGGCTCAGGAACAGGAAGATGACAGCAATAACCAACAGTTTCCAGTTCTTCCTATAATTGAGCAGGGCAGCCAAGCCCAACAGCAGGGGAATTATGCCCAAATATGAAGAATACTCATGCCAGCCCCATGGAACCCTGCCAGACAGCATAGCCTCCTCAAACTTGCCTGCATCAGTGATTGAATTATGCCCTGACAGCCCATCATTAAAAGCTACGCCCTGGTTCCTTGAAAGCAGCCCATTCCAAAGCAGAACAGGGCTATTATACTGGGAATCCTCATAAGAAGCCCCATTAGTGTACTCAATAACTGGAATGAGCTTTACTGCTGAAAAAAGCGCTGCAAAAGCCAGGATAAGGCATACAATGAGCAGGGGCTTCAGCCTGCTCCAGATATCCTGCTCTGCATCCTGGGCATTGCCCCTATCTGGCTTCTGAAACGCCTCCAAAAGGGCGTATAATCCCAAGAAAAGAGCAGAATAATAAAAAGGGTAAATGCCGCCTGAAAGGAACATTACTGAAAGAACCAGTGCAGACAGCATGGCATAATACAGCTTTTCAAGGCTCTTCAGGTAAAAAAAGACTGTCCACGGAACAAGGGCAAACGGAAAGAAGGTAGTGTGGCCAACAAACACCCTGGCTGAAAACCAGCTGCCCAGCATGAAAACAACAGCCGCAAAATAAGACTGGACTATCTTTATGCCAAGCCTCCTTGAAAGCATAAACATCCCAAAAAGGCCAATAACCATGTATGCGAGAATCTCAATCTTCAAGCCCTCAACAACCCCAAAAAGCAGGACAAAAATGAAGAATGGGCTGATGAAAACAGACTGGGGATTGGCCAAAAGGGGGCTTCCACCGCAATAAAAGGGGTTCCATAATGGAAACTCCCCAAACTTTGTCAGGGAAATAAAAGCCGAGCCGTGATAGAATAGGTGCTGGTCCCAGTCATACGAGCCAAGACTGCCCAGATTCCCAAAAACAGGCAACAGCCAGATGAGCGAAAAAACAGCGAACAAGGACAATGCAGCCCTTTTAGAGCCAAGAAGTTCCATAATATTCATAAGCAGCAAATAAATTTGCAACAGTATAAAAAATTATTGAAGAATAAAGAAGATTAAAAAGAAAGAAAAAAAAAGCCGTTTAGGCTTCTTTTTTAGCTGCTTACGCAGTTGCGTTGCCTGTAGCTACCGGTGTCTTTGGAACAGGTGCGCTGACTGTCAACTGAGTCATGCTAGTCCCTGCAACCTCAACCTCGGTGCCCTTCAAGCTGCCTGCAGTCTGATACTTATCATAGTCTGCAAGCACTCTGGCAGCACGCCTGGTGTCAGTTCCGCTGAAACCAGCAACAAGCACAGCCACATTGCCGCTGTTCTCGTACAGCTTTATCATTCCCTTTCCATCAGAGAATCCTTCTGCACAGTTCTCAGCAGTCACACCCATCAAGTCCCTGGCTGCAGTGTTTGCGCATGGTCCGCCAATGACAATCGCGTTCTGGCTCTTGACAGTGACTTCGTCGTCAAACTTGGCTGCGCCAACATTAATCTTGACCGGCTCTGAGTAAGTCAACTGACCCTCAGATGAGGTTGATGTGCTCTTTGTAACAGCCCCGGATGTCACGAAGACATTTGCCTTTGTCTGAGTCTTGCCAAGCCAGACGGTTACTTCATCCTGGTCTGTTGCTGTGCTGCTCTTCTTGTCGTGCAACACATGCAGGCCGTACTGAGGCGTTGAGCCGCCAGTAGCTAATGTAAGGCCATATGAGTAGCCCTCAAACTTCTGCGTATCACCAACCTGGTACAAACCTGTGGGGTCTGATGTAGCAGAGTCAGCCTGGCCGTCATATGTTCCGTTCACAAGGGCAACATCCAGCTTTCCATCAGAGGTCATCTGCATTCTCATACTAACTGTGTCCCTGTTGTTATCTCCGTCAAGCGGTGATGTTATTGACATCAGGGTTACGTTAGTGGAATTACCCTCTGTTGCCATCCTGTTGAATGTAGCATTTGTACCGATACCCGGCGCTCCTGAGGCCTGGCCAGCAGATGTCAAAAATCCTGCTGCATAACCAGACAGCTCTGGGAAGGTTACGTATGCCTCATTGCTAGTGTAGATGCCGTTGTTTGAGTTTACACCCACAGTGGCATCCCCAATAGTTCCTGAGCCATCCAAGTCAACAGTCACGTTTGAGGAATTGGCACTGAACGTGTTGTCACTTGAAACCTGAACACGATAGGTGTTTCCATCCATATCCAGATTACCTGTCAAGCTGGCGTATGTCACTGGGATTGTTTCGCCTGTTCCAACATCCCTGAACCTGACCTCTCCTGTGCCGTCTCCAGCTGTTCCTGAGGCTATGTCCTTGAACTGCAGGATTCTGCTATACTTGTTCTTGCTTACAAGCAAAAAGTCCTCATCCCTGATTGGCACTGACTCGTTCATAACCAAGAAGTGCTGAGTGCCCCTTCCAGAACCTGTGGACTGGCCAAAGGTTATGTTTCCACCAACAAGGCCAAAGAGGTATGTATCATACTTTACTCCTGCCTTGTTTGTGAAAGCCAGCTTGTAGTTGGTTGTTCCCCCGTTATGGAGCCTGATTGTCTCAGGTGAGTCCATTGTCAAGCCTTCATACTTGTAGTCAAAGGCGCTGAGGAAGAACGTTCCAGGCGCATTCTCAACAATATCTGCAACTGCAGATGCTGACTCCCCGGCACCCACATACAATACCGAAGATGGGTCATAGTAGATGTTTATTGAGCTTATAGTCACCTTAGAGCTGCTGTCATTAAGCCCTGTGTCAGTGGGTGATACAATGTCAACCTTCACACTGCTTGAGTCCTTGCTGCCAATTGTGACAGTTCCACCTGAACCCAAGGTGGCAGTTGCTGTATCTTCCAACACGAGCTTTGTTGCGCCCAATGTGAAGTCAACATTCCTCACACCGCCTGCGAAGTTCTGAGACTGGATTGTTACAAGGCCAAGCTCAGTTCCGTCAGTAAGCTTGAAGGTGTCTGACTCTTTCAAGTTGTCTGTCACCTGCCCGTTTACTGTGAACTTTGCCTGGGATGTTCCTACAAATGTCAGTGTGACATCATAGTCCTTCCCACCTATGTTATAGGTCTTTGTCTTGCCCTCATCCAACACGTCCCTCTGGGCTCCAGCCATAAGTGTCAGCTTAACATTATTGACTGCTGTGTGGTCTGCCTTCAGAATCTCATACTCCTTTCCGAGAATCTTTAACTTCTTGTTCCTGATGTCCTTCAGGTAGTTTGAGCCTGAAGTAGAGTGGTCAGACTTCAAAGCTGGCGAGAAAGACAGCCTTAAGTTGTATCCGTGCAACGCAGTGGATGTGTTTGTAGGCACAACCAGATAGTCTGCTGGCGTATTGTCCTTATGATTGTTTGCAGAATTTCCAGTATCTGTGTTAAACCTTACTGTCGCATTTGGAAGGTCAATAACCTGCTTGTATGTGAATGTCCCATACTGGTTCAATATTGAGCCATCCTGCAATGCCTTCAAGTCAGAGCTTGTAAGAGATGACCTGATTGAAGTCAATGCCTCACCCAACTCCAGGACATTTGTGGACTCTTCCAGCTTCTTGGAATCCCCAGCCAGTGTCACTGAAGAACCGCCTCCTGTATTGACAGTCTTTGTAACCTTTGAGGCATACTGGAGTGTTGTTGCAATGTCAATAGAGCCCAAAACATCATCAGCCTTTGCATTCTTGCCAACAACTATAATGGCATTGAACTGGCCATCCTTGACAAATGGTGCTGGATAAGTGCTCAAATCAGCAGCTGCAGTAGCACTCATAACTGTTGCGCCAATAAAAGCTGCGCCAACGCCGAGTGCCATTATCTTCTTGATCGTTTTTCTAAAATTCAATCTAAACACCTCCGAATTTTTGGTTGTTTAACATTATTTTTTGCTTTTTTTTGCTTTCTTTTCTTGCATGCCCTATGGTTGCCTGACCTGACAACACATAGTGCGTCAAAACCCACAAACAATCATTCATATTTAAAGTTTTTGGTAATCGTATATTCTGCGTAATATACGTTGGAATGATTGTTTTAAGGCTTTCTAAGCCAGACAACAATCCAATCTTTCAGCATGCCGGTTTATAAAGATTATGGAAGCGCAAAATATAGGTTGATTAATGGAATGGTGCTGGTTATGAATGAAATGCGGGGGACGTGACTTTCGCAGCAATCCATTTGCAATTCGAACACGCGCAGGCACTAAGCCACTAGGTTTCCTATAAATCAGCCCAACCTAAGCCTAGCCCGTTTGGCCACTCCGGCACCCCCGCATAAAATAAAATGATTACTTGAGGTGGTTTATATTATTTGTGCGATAAAACACAAAACTTTTAAACTAGCATATTTTCCGATTTTTAACAGATTTTTCACAGGCATAGGTTCTCCCGGCTTTTGAGGAAAAAGAATGGCAACTTTAAACGACATAAATCCGAATGAGTTCATCAATGAGCTTGCTGATTCATTAAAAGGCACAAGCGACATAAAGCCCCCGAAGTGGGCTGGCTTTGTAAAAACAGGCAGATTCAAGGAAAGGCCGCCGGCAAGCAATGACTGGTGGTATATGAGGGCGGCAGCAGTACTCAAAAGCGTCTACAGGCTCGGGCCAGTCGGAACATCAAAGCTCAGGACTAAATACGGGGGGAAAAAGAACAGGGGAGTTGCAGCCGAGCATTCATACAAAGGCTCTGGAAACATAATAAGGAAGATACTCCAGCAGCTTGAAAAGGCAGGGCTGGTAGCCCAGGGCACAAAGGGCATACACAAGGGAAGGATAATAACCCCGAAAGGCAAGTCGCTGATGAACAGCATAGCCAAAAAGATTAGCCCTAAAATAACTTCTGAAACAGGAACCGAGAAGAGCTCAACAGGTTCCATCCAGGCTGAAGCAGCCAAGCCGGCAGAGCACAAAAAAGCAGAAGCAAAGGCTGAAAAAAAAGCCCATAAGGAGAAAAAGGCAAAGCCAGCTGAAAAGACAGAAAATGCCTGATGAGATAGAGGAAATAAAAAGAAAGAAACTTGAGGCATTGCAAAGGCAATACCAGGAAGGAATCCATCAGCAGGCAGCAGAAGAGCAGGAGGCCCAGCAGCAGATAGCTGCACTGGAGGCTGCTGTAAAAAGCAGGCTTAGCAAAGAGGCGCTGCAGAGGTATGGAAACATAAAGGCAGCCCACCCTGAAAAGGCAGTCCAGCTATTAATAGTGCTGGGCAGGCTCATACAGCTTGGAAGAGTAAACATGATAAGCGACGAAAACCTTAAGGCTGTCCTGCAAAAAATGGATGCTGAAAAGAGGGAAACCCGCATAACCAGAAGATAGGAATGAACAAAATGGCACGCTACAAGCACCCAAGCAAGAAGAAAAGGCTGGCAAAAAAGCAAAACCAGACCAAATGGGCACCATTCTGGACTGTCCCAAAAATATACGGAACAGGCCGCAGGGTTCACCCTGGAAGGCATACAACTGTCAAAAGGCACTGGAAAAGGACAAAGATAAAGGCATGATGATACAAGATGGCAACTCTTGAAAGAACCTATAATGTACCTTTAAGAAAGGAATTCCTTAAAGCGCCCAGGTACAAGAGGGCAAAAAAGGCAGTAACAGCCCTGAGGCAGTTCCTTGCAAGGCACATGAAAGCAGACAAGATAATAATAGGCTCGTTCCTGAACAGGAAGATATGGGAAAGGGGCATAAAGAAGCCCCCGCATCATGTCAAGGTGACTGCAGTAAAGGATGAGAAGGGCATAGTAACCGCAGAGCTTTTAGGAGCGCCAAAGCCAATAACACTGGAGAAAGAAAAGGGCAAGGCAGCAAATAAAGGCCCTAAGGCAGAAGAGCTTCAGAGGGATGCAGAGGAGCTCAAGGAAGCCCTGGCAGGGGAATTGCAGAAAACAGAAGATTCGAACGTATAAGTCAGGCTCTTTTTCTATTCCGGATTTGTTAATGAGCAAAAGCTTTATAAAACCATTCTTATACATATCTATAAGTTTGGTAAAAAATGAAAATACCTCTCTACAACAGGATTAAGAAGCAGGCACATAAGGATATTGCCGCAGCGCAGGATATTGTCATGAGGGAGATATACGACTATTTCCCAAAGGCAGTTTTCCATGGGGGAACAGCCATCTGGCGGTGCTATAGCGGGAATCGGTTCTCAGAGGACCTTGATTTTTACCTCCCTTCAAAAGGCAGTGTCCCGGTATTTTTCCAGAGCCTGGAACGCCAGGGTTTTCGCATTTTCAAGCAAAGAGTCAAGGAAAATTCACTGTATGCCCTGGTAGAGTTCAATAGGGCCCAGGTCAGGGTTGAGGCTATTTTCACAGCAAAGAAAGGAGCAATACTCAAGGAGTATGAGCAGATTGATGGAAATCTGATGACAGTCTACACACTTTCTCCTGAAGAACTGCTGCAGGAAAAGATTGCTGCCTGCATCAAGCGTAAAAAAGCCAGGGATTTGTACGATGTATTTTTCTTGCTTCGGCTCGTAAACTCCCGCCCAAAGGGCCTGGCTGCTGTTACTGCTGTACAGATTGAGGATGAGGAAACACTGCCCGCCATAATACTTTCAGGGCCAATACCGACATCACAGGAAATGAAGAGGCATATCACAACATGGGAACAGTAAAATACCGTAACGCTGTAATTGCCCTGGTCAGGAAAACGCCAGTTGTAACTGTAGATTCCATCCGAAAGATTGCTGGCGAGATGTATGTTCACCTTCTGCTTCATACAATGGTGAAGAAAGGTGAGCTTCACAGGATTACCAAGGGCTGCTATTCGCATATTGATGACCCCGCCCTGGCTGTGTTCTGCTTCCAGCCAGCCTACCTGGGGCTGCAAGATGCCCTGAGCATCCACAACATATGGGAACAGGAAACAAACCCGGTAATACTCACTACAAAAAAAGTACGCGAGGGTACACGGGAAATTCTTCATACCAATGTGCTGCTGCGGCATATACCTGTGAAATATTATTTTGGTTTTGAGTATGTTCAGTATGGCGAAGCGCACATTCCAGTATCTGACATTGAGAAAACACTGCTGGACATGGTGCATTTCAAGCAGCCTCTAGATAAAGGAATATTAAGGACAATGAGAGAGCATATTGACAAAAGGAAGCTGCAGCAATATTTGAAAATGTATGAGCCTGAATTTACCCCGCTGTTCTTGAAAAAAACAGGATTGGGAAAGCTCCCATAATTTAAAAAAAAGCATCATTTCCTTCGCTTCACTTCAGAATTCTTCCTGATGAAATAGGCAATTGCTATCAGCGCTATTGTTCCTGCAACCGCGAGTATCGGAATTATTGGAAGTGCGCTGCCTTGCTTGCTGATGGCCAGGCAGTCTTTTGAGCAAGTGTTATAGTTCTCATTTGCATCGCATTTCCCATTTCCGCATGTGCAGTCCTGTGGGCATGAATCAATGCCTTCTGCTGCGTCGCATATGCTGTTTTCATTGCATGCAGAGAACCTGCCTGCATCAATGGATAGCGCTGTTTCCCCATTTTTCAAGATGGCAACGCTTTTTGCATTCGGATAGTATGGAAGGAGCAGGCTTACCGAGCTGCTGGCTGCGCTGTCGTTTCTCATGGCAGAGTTCTTGCTTACTGGAAGGCTGTAGAACTTGCCCAGATTAATGTTGAACGAGGTCTGGTACAATGTTTCGCCCTTGAACGAGATTATTCTTGCAGTGTAAACGCCATCTGCTGTTTTCATTGGAGAAGCTGCAGCTACAAGGTCAATGCTTTTAAGTGAAAGCTTGCCTGAGTCATATTGCAGCGATATTGAGTAGGACAGAGAATCAGCAGATGCAGACGGAATCAGTGCAAGCAAAAGGGCAAAAACAATAAGCTTTCTCAGTCGTTGTCCAAAGTGTAATGCATGGTCATTATAGATGAAATTGTAGGCCTTATGTTTTTATGGACAAAAGCGCATCCTCCATCACTGAAGTCGCTCCCGTCTGGGAAAAAACCCAGGTCAGGTATAGACGGCTGAGGACTCTTGTAGTATTTCGTTCCGCTGACACCCTCTATTCCAGTATAATAATCAACTCCCCTTACCCCCTCCAAATCCCCCCATTTTCTTTTTGCCTCATCAAGGTCTTTGGCGCAGTTGGGCCTGTCTCCTGCCTGCTCGGTAGCGCCATATTCAACATACTCATCAGCCAGCCCCCCAATCGCGTGTCCGAACTCATGCGCTAGCGTCCTGCCGCTGTATTTGTAATTGTCTTTCAATGGATTGTTCAGGGACATAAATACAACTCCCGTCCACAGTGAAAAGGTAGTCTGACTGGGCGATGGCTTCCTTGAACTTCATCTGGATGTTGCGCATCCCCCTTCCATCATTGTTGTCTGCATCATATATAATCCATATTGTGTTTGCCTCTAAGGGCCCTTCAGTTATGCTGCCGTCAGGCTCATCAAACACCAACTTACCTGTACATCATAAATAAGCCCATGACTGTCAAAAGGAAAAGGCCGATTACTGCGGTGTTAATAAGAATCTCTCCAGTGGAATTGCGCATTTTATACCTTTAATGGCCGAACTTAATCCAAACTGTCCCAGCGTTTTGGACTTGAGGGGGTTCAACATGATATATCACCCATATGAAGTCTATGTTGCCTCCGCTTTCCTCAACAGGCCCATCTGCAATGCCCTTGTTCCAGCCGTCTAAAGTCATTTTTTTTGCAGGGCCATAGCTTTCAATTCCCCATCTTGCCCAGTCTTCTGGAGTTATCTTATTAACAGTCCATTTCCCATTGGAATCGCCAAAGTTCCATGAACCATCCTTAATTTCAAGATTCCGGCTTACTGGAATTCCAAGAGCGCCTGCTCCTCCAATGTCGTAGAATATCCTTTCTGAATAAACCCTCCATTTACCAGAAAATTGACTGGCCTGTGCAGGCTCCTCAATCTGGTTTTGCATAGGGCTTCCAGGGCTTCCAGAATCTCCCTGCCCGAGCTCCCTTATGCTTCCTGTTATCTCAAATGAGTCAACCATTTTCTGCACAAGCCCAAGGTTTTCAGCAAAGGCATCTCTTTCAGAAGAAAAAGTAAGAACATAAGAAAGCCCATCCTTAATTGTGAATACCTGCATGAACTTAAGGGCTCTGCCTCCAACATTTCCTGTGAAGACTATCCTGCGGGCAGGCATGCCTGCCAGGCTTGTTGAGCCTGATTCTTCAAGTGCAAAGCCCTGAATTGACTGTGCAAGATTGTCTGTTGCAAGCTTAGCGTACGAATCAACGTCCATTTCCTGGCCAGACAAGTCATTCATGACAAGGTTTATGTTCTCCTGGAAAGAGTCATCAGCCCGCTCTTTTGGAGACTGCATTGCAAATATGGATTGGCCTGACGAGGCCAGCTCCCAGCTGGAAGGGTAGCTTATTTTCACTTTGTAGTCAGTGTCCTCATGAGTCAGAAAGCCCTGCTCCCCCGGATTTTGAGCCGCATTAGAATTTTGAGCCGGATTAATCTGGCTCTGACTGCATCCTGCAATAAGAACGGCAACTGCAAGAATTGCAATAAAAACTTTCATCCATGAACACCTCTTATTTTTAGGCTCTGGATTAAGTTATATTTAAAGGTAATTATTTGGAGCTTTGAACCAAAAAAAAACAAGATGACGCAAAAGTCAACCCGGCTTAATGGGCAGCATTATTTCATCGCCTTCAAAACCCTTTCTTTAGCTATTGCCAGCGCAGAATCCCTGGGCATGACCTTCTCCCTTCCTGCCCTGTCCAGAACTAACCTGGCATTCCTCTTAATCCTCTCTTCAACAAGCTCAAACATCTTTTTTGGATTAAATCCCATGTATTCAGCATAAGATGAAATAACGCCGCCAGCATTGGCAACGAAATCAGGCACAACAAGAATGCCTCTTTCATAGAGCATTTTTTCTGCCTCAGGCGTGATTGCTATATTTGAAGCTTCAACAGCTATTTTCGCTTTTATCCTGCTTGCATTTTCCCTTGTTATCACATCAGGCAGTGCAGCAGGCATGACTATATCAACCGGCAACTCAAACAGTTCACTGTTAGGCAAAATTTTGCCTGGAGTGTAATTAACAACACTTCCTGTTTTTTCCTTGGCATCCAGCAGTTTGCCCACATCCAACCCTTTTTCATTGTAAATCACGCCTTTGCTGTCGCTGACAGCCACTATCCTTGCCCCGAATTCTGAAAGATGCCTTGAGGCAAAAGTGCCAACATTGCCAAAGCCCTCTATTGCTATAGTGGCACCATTTATGCCTATTCCCAAATGGTCTGCAGCAATCACTGCTGCATGGGCTGCTCCAAACCCAGTGGAACCGTACTCGTGAGGTATTCCGCATTTCCCGCCAATGCAAACATTTGCAGGCTTTCCTGTGCACGCCCTCCAGTCGCCGTTAGCCTCAAAAAACCATTGCATCTCCTTTTCACCTGTATTAACATCAGGACCCGCAATGTATAAGGAAGGGATAACAGGCTTCAATGCCCTGGAAAAGGCCCGAATGAGCGCTTCCTTCCTTTCCCTATCCCTGATATCCTGGGATGACGCCTTTATGCCAGCCTTTGCACCGCCAAAAGGCAATTCGGCAAGCGCGTTTTTCCATGTCATCGTTCTTGCCAGCCTGAAGACTTCAGAAGCATCAACAGTCGGTGTCATCCGGATACCGCCTTTTCCAGGCCCAAGCGATGTGTTGTCTATGACGACAACGCCCTTCAAGCCAACCTTCTTATCATAAACCTCAATTACATGCCCTGGCCCGAATTCATCCGCAAAATTTTCAATCTCCATAAGCCCCAGAATATTGATATAATTAAAATCTTTTCGGTTTTTATTTGTTGCTGGGTCTGGTACCCCGCCCCTTGGGGCGGCCTCTGTCATTATTTGCTGGGAAATTCCCAGCAACTTTGAAAATCCCAATACACATTGCTGATACCCCGCCGCTTGCGGCGATTGGGATTTTCATTTCCCAATCACTCCAAGCTCAAAATTGCTTTCTTATTCTTCTCAAATGCTTTAGGGTCAACATAGCCAAATACGCCTTGAATATCGTTCCTGAATTGAGAGGAAGTAATCTTGGCCTCAATCTTGTGAAATGCCTTTTCAAAATCAATCCTTTTTGAAATTTCTTCCTTAATCCAATCCTTATCATTTGCACCGGGCATCATCATGAAAACATCCCTGATGTCAGGAAGCCTTGAGCAGATGAACTTCATCACAATAAGCGCATCTATGTCAATAATCCGCAATTCCAAGGATTCGGCTATTGTTTTTCCTCTTAGCCGCCTTATAGCTGAATTATCAAATATCCACTGTGCACTAAAGCAGCAGCCTGTCTGCCTGTCAAACACTTCACCAATAAGGATATCCACGCTTACCTTAAAATCCTTATCAATCTGCTTTTCATACCTCGCAAATTTACCTTTATAGGAAAGCATTTTATCCGATTTGGCGCCGATATAGCCTGACTTTTCAAGCTCTGAGGTGATTTTCCCGGAAACATCATAATCCCCAACAACAACATCACAATCCACTGAGAAACGAGGCAGCGCATAAGCATTTACCGCATAGCCGCCAATCACTGCAAATTGGAAGGTCTTAATCTTTTTAAGCGCTTCAAATACCTCCTTTTCCCTAAGCTGCAGCATGTCCATATTTATCCTTCATATAGTCATAAGCATATGAGTACAACCCATTCTCCCTGGCTGTTCTTATTGTTTCACTCAATGGTTCCACCATAAATGACCCTTTTTTTTCAGAATTAAAGCTGTTTACAGGAACCAATATGACAAATTCCCCCACTGTTGAACCCTGCCTAATATAATTCGGGATATTCCGCTTATTGAAGAATTCCTTCCAATACCTTATGTCCTTCTTTAATATCTTGATAAAGTAGGGAGACCTCTCATTTCCCCTCTGCACATATGAATAATCTGACCAGATTTCAACGGCCGACAAATTAGTGAATGCATAAGGCCTGGATGCTTCTTTCATTATCCCGGGCACTTTAAACTCCAATAAGTCTTTCATGACAGTGACAGGATCCACACACTTATAGCTGTTCCTCCTTTCCTTCACAATCCATCCGGATTTCAACAACAATGCAAAGATTTTCTTCTTCATTGATTGTCCAACTATCCAGTCTAATTCAGACTGCATAAAAGGTTCTCTTGAGCCGTGCCTTGAATAGAACAAAGCATAAGCTCTCAAGCAGTATTGGGGAATTTCGCTTACCATGATAAAAAGTTTAGTTACTCAATAGGTAACTATCTCATATATAAATATTTCGCTTTGGCAGGCTTTGTGTAAAAAGTAATATTTCAGTGCTGTGGCGCCCTTTGTACAATAAAGGGTTCTTTTCTTCTCCCCTCGCTGAAACCGCGGGGGAGAGAAAAGAAGTTTCTTCCAGAAACCGCCACAGCTATAAAAAAAACTTAATACACAAAGCAGCTTTGGCAAAAACAAAAACAAGGCGTCCCTGCAGGGGCATTCTCCTACTGAGCTGACCTGCGCTTCTTCACAACCATGACCTTTCTTATCAGGTATGAATTAGGGACAAAAATAATGTCATGAGCCCTTGTCTCAATCCGAGTGTCAACCAGGTCAATGCCCAGCACACTGCCCTCCAGCTCATCCACACTTATTAAGTCACCCTTATGGACAGCCCCTCTCTGGTGTATGAAAATCCCTGCGCCAACATTTGAGATGAAGTCCTTCAGGGAAAGTATGACTGACAGGACAATGATGACTGATATGATTATAGCGACAGTGTTGAGTATGACAGCCTGAAGGCTCAGAATCTCAAGAGCAGTCAGGATGGAAAAGAAATAAATGGCGTACTTGGCAAGGGAGCCAACCACCTCGTCAGCAGGAATGCTCACCTTGGACACATTATAGATTATCCTGTTAAGCTCAATCTCCCTGAGAATCCTCTCAACAAGCTTGCCAAGAAGCCGTGCTGCAATAAGCCCTACCAGGAGAACAACAGCAGCAACAACAATCCTGTTCACCACTGTTGAGACAAGCATCAATGCAATGCCCAATATGCCTTCATACGCCATATAATGCACCAACATAACGAATATTTATAAAGATTTTCCCACAATCACTTTAACATGACTATTTATGATGACAAGATAAGGGACATTGAAGAGGAAATAAGGAAGACTCAGTACAACAAGGCAACCCAGCACCATGTTGGGCTCCTGAAAGCCAAGATAGCAATCCTCAAAAGGAGGGCTGAGGCATCTTCAAAAAAAGGCCCTGGAGCGGGCTTCTCTGTAAAGAAGTCAGGAGACTCAACAGCCTGCCTGCTTGGATTCCCCTCGGTAGGAAAGTCAACCCTTCTCAACAGGCTTACAAATGCGGAGTCAAAAATAGCAGCCTATGCGTTCACAACACTGACGTGCATCCCAGGCATTCTTGATTACAAGTCGGCAAAAATCCAGATTCTTGACATCCCGGGAATCATAAAAGGGGCTGCATCAGGCTCAGGAAAGGGAAGGGAGATACTCGCGGTTGTAAGAAGCTCAAACCTTGTCATAATTGTTGCAGACATATTTGACCTGAAGCAGATAGATACCATAAAAAGAGAGCTTTATGACGCCAACATAAGGCTGGATGTGGAAAAGCCGCAGGTAATGATAAAGCAGACGGAAAGAGGAGGCCTCCAGATAGCCACAACAAAGAAGCTTACACACACAACAGAGGACACCATAAGGGCAATATTGAAGGAATACAAGATAAGCAATGGATACGTGACAATAAGGGAAGACCTGACACCTGAGCGGCTTATTGACTCGCTTGAGGAAAACAGGGCATACATGCCTTCCCTTGTAGTGCTGAACAAGGCAGACCTTGCAAGCGATGAGGATGCACAGAAGGCAGCCAGGCTGACCGGGGGCATCCCTGTTTCAGCAGGGGGCAACAGGAACATTGAAGCGCTGAAAGAGGCAATATACAGAAAACTGAGGCTGATAAGCGTGTACCTTAAGGAATACGGCAAAAAGGCAGACAACGAGCCCCTCATAATGAGAAGCGGCTGCACAGTAAGGGATGTGTGCAGGAGGCTTCACAGGGACTTTGAGCAGAAATTCAGGTATGCCAAGGTGTGGGGAAAATCAGCAAAATATCCTGGAGAGCGGTTCAAGATAGACCATGCCATGCAGGACGGAGATATCCTTGAGATAAAGCTGAGGTGAGAAGCCCTCAAAGCTTGTCATTAAGATCCTGCTTGATGGTTTCCATTTCCTCCTCATAAGTCCTTATATTGTAGTCCCTGCCATAGTTCTGCTTGCGCTGGTTGTGGTGGACATTCAAGGGCTCCATGCTGACCTCTTCAATCTGCTCAATCACTACCTTCTGCTTTGGAGGCCTCTGCCTTGCAGACTTCGCCTTCTTCTTGGCTTCCTTAATGACAGCCTTTATGTGGAAATCAGAAACATGCTTGGCATTCTGATCAACAGCATACTTGAAGATGTCCTCGCAGTTCTCCAGAAGCTTCCTCGGATTGTAATCAGAAAGCCTGTAAATCTTCTTTATTGTCTCATCAGACACAAATGGGAGGTCTCCAATCCTGTTCCTGACAAGCGTGACAGCATCCTCTGCCTTGAGCCTGGACAGAACCTTGATGTTGCTCTTCATGGCCTCGTGAAGCTCCGGAACCAGCTTCTCCCCGGGATAGTCAGTGCCGAAAAAGACGACAGACCTGAAATTTCCCTTCCTGAAAAGCCTCAGAATCTCCCGGGACTCCTGCTTCTTTATTTCCTGAGCCTCGTCAACCAGCAAAATCATGTCTGAGGAGGGTAACGAAAGTATCCTGTTCAGGAACGAGCCGCCAACCAGGAGCTGCCTGAAGCTTATCTTCCTGTCTGATGTGTTGGCACTGCAGTAGATGACCTTCCCCTTTCCACCGAATCTTGAGAGTATGTGCTTGAGCATAGTGGTCTTTCCAACACCCATGGGCCCCTGAATGAAGACTGCATTTCCTGACTCTATCTTTGAAAAAACCTCATCAAGCTCATATCCCACAACTTCATCGTGAAATGCAGCCGGCTTTATGCTGAACGGGTTGTTGAAGAATCCAATAGTGTTATACCACAATTCACTGCTCATTTTTATCACCAAAAACCTCTGTTAAATGCCTGTCAGATATCTTGCCATCGCCATCATGCACGGCCTTTTCACACACCTCACTCAGGTTAGATAAAAACTTTTTGATATTTTTGCCTGAATGGGCATAGATTTTCCTGATGATATCCTCAGTAAGCATCTCAATTGCAGATGCCCGCTCCCTGACAAGCTCAACAGCCTGCTCTGGAGTAAGCTCCTTAAGCCTGATGATGCGGCCGCCAATCCTGTCCCTCAGGCTCTTGGAGAAATGAGCCCTTGAGTAAGAAAGCCCGGTAAACACAACTGACTTTATGAAATTGTTGTCAAAATAGTGCTTTATCCTCTCGCAGTTTTTCTTCGTCAGGAAATTTGAGTTGTCAAGAAGGAGAATCATGTTCTTGGGCTTCTTTCCAAACAGCCTTCCAAAAAGCCCGTACTTGCCTGTCATAAGATTCTCAATGTTCATTCTCTTTTCAATCTGGCCGCAGTCAAAATAGATGACCTTTCCCCTTCCGGCAAAATGGCTTATTATGGCTTTTATGACAGCTGACTTGCCAAGCCCTGGCCTGCCCTCAACAAAAACCATACTGCCAGACTCAACCCTGTAAACCAGCTCCTCCATGACTTTTTCAAGCCCGAAAAGCTTTTCAGATTCTGTAAATGGATCTTCTGTATAATCAAATTCCTCATACCATGACATTAACAACACCCGCCATTTTAGAGCCCGCCATCCCTTGCCTTTGCCCTGCACTCCTCAGCAAGCTTGTAATACTTGTGAGCCTCTTCCTCCCTGCCCTGCTCATGGAGGTCTTCAGCCTTCCTGTGGTATTCCCTGGCCAGCTCAATATCATCCTCAAAGCCTGACCTGAACACAAAAAACAGCACAACAAGGATTATAATGCCAACTAACGCAAGAATGCCTATCTGCACGCTTGAAGGGATTGATGAAACAAATCCAGCCATGCCAGAGCTATTAGTCCCGTTTGATGAATCAATGGAAATGCTTCCTGTTATCTGGAAAGAGCCATTCTTCAAGCCATCATCCCCTGACAGGCTTGCATTAAATGCATCTTCCTGTGCCTCAAGCTCAAGCAGCCTTGACTTGCTGACAAGGCTCTTATCGCCCCTGCACTGGGAAAGCTGCCCCACAAAGCACCTGCAGCTGGATGATGAGTTATCATAATAGCAATTGAACTGGTAGTAGCCGTCAGGCCTCTTCAGGCACTCATACTGGTAGGCGCACCAGTCATCCTGGCTGAACGAGCTCTTCTTCACGCTGCACTGGCTCACATCACCCTTATAGCACCTGCAAAGCCCGTCTTTTTCATCATAATAGCATCCGAACCAGAACTGGCCGACTGAGCTTAATCTGCACTCAAACTGTTTCGCACAGCGGTCATTTTCCCTTGATATGTCCTGCGATATCCTGACAGGGGAAACATCCTCTGGTTGTGTTGAATTTGTTATGTTAACATCCCTGCTGGTAAGATTGGCTGTTGAGCTTCCATCAGGGGTTGCTGCAATGGCCAATGGCATCAAAACCAGCGCCACTGCAAGAAAAAATATGGGTCTCATCACTTTCCTCCAAAATCGCTTTAAGTTACGGCTAAAGGCATAAGCCAGCCTTAATCCAAGATTTACCGCTGATATACCTTTTATATAAATTTTGTGGATTTGCTACTGAAAAATGAATTCTTTTTTCGCCACTATCTGAAAACGAAAAAAACAATTAAAATTGGGGCGATTGATGATTCAAACAGTTTCTATTATTATCCTGTTTTTTCCCTCAGGATATACCCTTACTTCCTCTCCCTTTTTTAGCCCTGCAAATTCAGCTATTTTCTTGCTTATCTTTACATCTATGGAGTTGCCTACCTGGCCTATCCTGGTTCGGGCTTCAAGCCCCCACAGCCGTTTGATTTTTGCAGCTTCATCTATCTTATCGGTGCTTGTTCGCTAAAGAACGTTTCGTTGCACTCAGTGCACACCTGGGCATCAAACTTTCCGATTGAAACGCCATAAGGTTTGACATCTACTTTCCTCTTTACAAGCTCCCCTTTTTCGCAAATATAGCATTTTTCGCTCATCTTAGCATCACCGTTTTTACAATGTATTTATCGCCTCTCATCTTGTATGCTACCTTTATGTAGCTATACGAGGCTAAAAAGCCATCAGTCTGAACAACCTTTGACCCTTTTTTTATCGCATCACTGACCTGCTGCCTGCTTACTCCCCTTTCCACCATCTGCTCTTTCGCATGAAGGGTCAAAATAATCTCCATAGTAATTACGGGTTATAACAAGTATATAAAGTTTTTTACTGGAAGGTTTAGCGCTGAAATGCTGAAGAGGATTAATCTATTCAACTTTTACGGAAGATATCAAGCTTCTATACATCATTTTTACCTATTTTGCGTCCTTATATTTACTGCATCAATGCATTCTTGCTTTTTAGTTTCTGAAGTTGTTATCTTATCACAAATGCTTTTGTCTTCCTTATCCATTGCCAAGTTGATATAACAATCGTTATCACCAATATTAGCGCATGCTGTTAATTTTGTTTGCGTGTCAAAGTCACTATATGGACTTGCTATTCCACTAAAGCAGTTGTTTTTTTCGGCTTGAGTGGCTCTGTTAGAACAATAAGATATTGGATCCATCGCGAAACTTACCTTTTCTTCACAATCTTTTACATGAATAGCGCTTACTTTGCTACACAAATCTTTATTTTTAGATTTTGCAGCTACATACGAATAGCAATCATCCTGTGTATGTTTTGCGTCAAAAGAAGCTCTTTCGGGAAGGCTTTGGCACTGCTGAGCATCTTTTGGAGGCCAACTATTGGCATTCATCTTTACTGACAGGCAACCTGAAACCAAGAACGAACTGAATATCAATAAACCTGGCAATATGTACTTCATTTAGCACCTCCTAATTTACTTATTTTGTGTTGAAGGAAAAGTGGACCCAAGAAAAAAGTTAATATCGGATTCAATTCAGTACTATACTGGCTTTGTAAAATGCTTCGTAAGCTAAATGATAGAAATATTATAATCAACACTCTTACTATGTTTAATATGGTTCCAATGCCATAAACATTGGTAGAAAAAACATTTTGGCCGCTTAATGAAAGATTTATGCTAAAAAAAGGGGTTATGAAAGAAACGATCATTAGAATAATAATTAAAGCAGAATTGAGCTTTTTCTCTTGTGGAAATGTATCGGTGATTTTTTTAATTTTTTTATACCAAAAAGGAATATAAATTCCGAATGTAATGAGCGACAAGAGCAAAACTGATACCCAAGATTGTTTTTTGAAATTATCTGACATTTTTCTCTCTTCCAATCATTTTTTCCTGTTGAATCAATTTTTTTCTCATCATAAAGAAATACAATATTGCTCCAATAATGCTAAAAAATATTATCAATAATATCCACATCATTTTGTCTTCAAATTGTCTTTTTATGCAATCTATTAGCATCCATAACCAGAAAGCACCAAATATAATTAAGAATGGTAAAATTATTAAGAATATATTACCAATGAACTTGAAAACATATCCTGCTCCCAGCTTTTGATGAAAATCTGTATCAATAAGCAGCCAAGAATCTCCAGATTTCTCAAAAATATAATAGTTTGACATTCCATCGGCATTCCAACCTGGACCTGTAGCAGCATATATTCCGTTTACTTTCACCTGATTATTTCCCAAATCTTCGTAAGAACTAATACGTTGTTGAAATTGCATCATACCTGCTGCTACAACATTATTTTCTATTTCATTTCTTAATCCGGGTCTAGCATTAGGAGAAAGCATATTCGAGATTGGGTTTACATCATTATTGTTTATAGAATTGGCAATGATAGTTACTTGGTTTTGTATGTGAGTTTTATCAGTTGATGAAACTTCCGCTATTACATTGGAACTAAACAATAATATAGATAAGATGAAAAGAATTGTGATTTCGATTTTAGCCATTTTATTATGCTCTTGGAACAAGTAGTATTTTAATGTTATGTCTAATTAGGGCTTTTTGTCCTAGTCTTTTGATGTTGTTGTAGAAATATGCTTTCCCCTTTTGGTCACAAAAAGCATAATAGCCCCGGGGATGACGCTGGCTGTTTATGTTAAAAAGAGGGGCTTGGATTTTAAATCGTTCAAAAAAAGCCAAGATATAAGTCAACGCTGCATATCAGTGCGCAGAGGCGTTGCGTGGAAATTCAATCTTTTCTAATGAGAACGTAGACTTTTCTGCCTAAGAAACTTTTTGGCGCGTCTACTTTGGCTCCTGTGCCGTACTTGGTTATCGTTTTTTCGTACATCGTTTCTATATCATCTGTCAGGT
>JACPTE010000023.1 GCA_016192945.1 Candidatus Woesearchaeota archaeon | reverse complement strand
GAAAGGCCGATGGCAGCAGACAACAAGCTGCTCGGCCAGTTTGACCTTGTGGGAATACCCCCTGCACCAAGGGGAATACCCCAGATAGATGTCGCGTTTGACATTGACGCCAACGGAATAGTCCACGTGACAGCCAAAGACCTCGGAACAGGAAAGAGCCAGTCAGTGAAGATAACAGCAGAGCATAAGCTCAGCGAGGCGGAAATACAGAAGATGAAACGGGAATCTGAAGAGTACGCAGAGACAGACCGCCAGAAAAAGGAGGAGGCAGAGGCAATTAACGAAGCGGATGCCCTAGTTTACTCATCAGACAAGCTCGCCTCCGAGATGAAGGGCAAGGTTGATGAAAGCCATCTTGAAAAGATAAAAAGCCTTTCCGAGGAGCTGAAAGGGCTGCTGGGCAAAAAGGAGCGGGACATTACGTCCATAAAACAAAAGTCAGAGGAGCTGAACAAGGCAGTACAGGAGGCAAGCATAGAGCTCTACAAAAAGGCACAGGCATCAACCAATGCTCAGGCAGAAGAAAAAACCGAAACAGATAAAAAGGAGCGCGTGGTTGATGCTGATTTCAAAGAAGCTGAAAAGCCATGATGCATGAAAAAAAAGGGGCTTAAAAATGGATGAAAAGCTGATAGTGGCAGTCTTAAGCCTGTTCTTCCTGATGGTCATTGGGACGATGTTTTACCATCAGGTGGAAAAATGGTCATATGTTGACTCATTCTACTTCACAAGCATCACGCTGTCAACAATAGGCTACGGCGACCTCCATCCTACAAGCAGCCTTTCAAAAATATTCACGTCCTTTTTTGCGATTACAGGAGTGGCAATAGCGCTTTACTCGCTGACAATAATCGGGGCAGAATACTTCTCAAGAAGGGAGAGGGAAATCATAGGGACATTGCGAAAAACAGAAAACAGTTCAAAACTGGAGATATTAAGGGCAGACAAGCACGTAGTTTCCCTGCTGAAGAAACTGGACCAGCAGCTTAAGAAATAAAGCCCTTCAAACAAAAAACATGCCAAAAGACTACTATGAAATCCTCGGAGTCAGCAGAAACGCTACAAGGGAAGAGATACGAAAGGCATACAAGACACTTGCAAAAAAATACCACCCCGACCTCAACAAAAGCCCAGAGGCAACAGAGAAGTTCAAGGAGATAAACGAGGCAGCATCAGTCCTTGGCGATGAAAAGAAGCGCGAAATGTACGAGCGCCACGGAACAACAGCAGAGGGATTCAACGCAGGGGAGGGCGGGTTTGGCTTCACAGACTTTACCGGAGCAGACTTCGGGTTTGAATTCGGCGACATCTTTGACAGGTTCTTCGGAACAGAATTCAGGGGGGATGCAAGAAAGCGAGGGGCTGACCTGAGGCATGATGTTGAGCTGACCCTTGAAGAGGTCCACAGCGGCACTGCAAGAAAAATAAACGTGCCGCGGACTGAGCGCTGCGAAAAATGCCACGGCACAGGCGCTGAGACAAAAAGCGACATAAAAAAATGCCCTGACTGCAATGGCACAGGGTTCATCAGGCGAACACAGAGGATAGCGTTCGGCACATTTACCAGCACAGCCCCATGCGGCAAATGCAGCGGCAGGGGAACAGTAATAACATCAAGCTGCAGGGAATGCAGGGGCCGCGGCCTCATTGCCAGAAACCGCGAAATAGAAGTGAAAATACCCGCAGGCATAACAGACGGCAGCAGGCTGAGGGTTCAGGGAGGCGGGGACGCAGGCGACATACCAGGCAACCTGTACATATTCATACACATAAAGCCGCACATCACATTTGAAAGGGATGGGGCAGACCTGCTGATAGAAGTCCCGATAAGCTACACGCTGGCCGCGCTCGGGGGCGAGATTGAAATACCAACACTGAATGGAAAAGCAACACTCACCATCCAGGCAGGCACACAGCCAGACACAGTATTCAGGATGAAAGGCAAGGGGCTTCCAGACATGGAGACAGGGCATACAGGAGACCAAAAAGTCAAAGTCATGGTTAAAATACCGGCAAAGCTCACCAAAAGGCAGCGCGAACTCCTTGAGCAGCTCGCAAAGGAAGACAAAAAAGGCTTTCTTGGCGGGATGTTCTAGCTTTCAGGCTATGCTTTTCTTTCTTTTTTTTGTTGGAAACATTTATTAATCCTGCGGCAGCAACTCCTGCATTATGGAATTATTCCCATTAGCCCTGACCATAGCAGGGCTGTGCCTTTTTGAGATAATATCCAGCATTGACAACGCCATAATAAATGCTGAAGTGCTCTCAACAATGGGCCAGAGGGCAAGGCGGTGGTTCCTCCTCTGGGGCCTGCTTTTTGCAGTCGCAGTTGTCCGTGGCCTGCTTCCATGGCTGATAGTGTGGGCATCAGCCCCATCACTAGGTCCCATAGGGGCTCTGACAGCCACGTTCAGCAACGACCCGAAGATAAAGGAAGTGATAGAGATGGCATCACCCCTGCTTCTCGTAGGGGGAGGGACATTCCTGATTTTCCTCTTCTTCCACTGGCTTTTCCTGGAAACAAAGAATTACGGGCTTAAGGCAGAGAAGTTCTTCCACTACCACGGCGTATGGTTCTATGCAGTTGTCTCAATACTGCTCACAATCATAGTCTGGTTCTCCATCCAGAAGCACCCATTCATGGCATTCGGGGCGGTTGTCGGCTCAACAGCCTTTTTCATAACGCACGGGTTCAAGCAGAATGCAGAGCAGCAGGAGCAGAGGCTGATGGGCTCAGGAATGTCAGACCTAAGCAAGATATTCTATCTTGAAGTGATTGACGCAACATTCTCAATAGACGGGGTGCTCGGGGCGTTTGCGTTCACATTGTCAGTGCCCCTCATAATCCTTGGCAACGGGCTTGGGGCTTTTATATTGCGGGAGATGACAGTAAGCAACATTGAAAAGATAAAGAAATACAGCTACCTTAAGAACGGGGCAATGTACTCAATCCTGTTCCTTGGGACAATAATGCTCCTTGACAGCTTTGGCTTCGGAATACCAAGCTGGATTTCCCCTGTCACCACTTTCGGAGTTGTAGGGTATTTCTTCATGAAGTCAAAAAAAGAGATGAAATAATCCTGGCAAGCTGCTGGAATAATAAGGCGAATCTTGAACATGGCAAAGACAGAAGCTGCTGACTTCAGCCTGAAGCACACCCTTGAATGCGGGCAGATATTCAGATATGAGCTGGTTAACGGGCATTACTACCTTGTTGCAGGGGATGTTGTGCTAAAGCTTGCCCAGGATGGCAGTTCCCTCTATTACGAAAGCAGCAGGAGGGTAAGCGAGGAGTTCGTCAGGAGGCTTTTCAGGCTGGATGAAGACTATGAAAGCATAATTGCCAGCATAAGCAGGGATGCATTAATCAGAAAGGCAATCGCCAGCTCTTACGGGCTTCGGATAATCCGGCAGGAGCCGTGGGAATGCATGATAAGCTACATATGCTCTTCAAACTCGTCAGTTGCAAGGGTAAAAGGCTGCACCAACAGCCTTTCAGAAAGGTTCGGAAGGAAAATCAGGCTTGACAGGATGGAATTCTTTTCATTCCCCAGGAAGATTGGTGGCCTGGATGCCATAAGGGAATGCGGGCTAGGGTACAGGTCACAGCACCTTTTTGAAACGCTGGGAATGATAGACAGGAAGGGGCTTGAAAGGCTCAGATATCTCAAATATGCTGACGCAAAAACCGAACTGGTAAGGCTTAGGGGAATCGGCGAAAAAGTGGCTGACTGCATACTGCTTTACTCTCTCGGCTTCACCCAGGCATTCCCTGTTGACAGGTGGATAAAAAGGGTGATGCAGGAAAACTATTTTGGGAACAATGCTGCCAGCAACAGCAAAATAAGCGAGTACGCAATAAAATATTTCGGGAAGAACGCAGGCTATGCCCAGCAGTTCCTCTACCACTACACCCGCAGCACCCCCAAGCAAAAGCCACCGGTCTCATTGAAAACCTCTTGCCACTACAACATTCAGAGCCAGATTCGCCTTTGTAAAAAAAAGGTTCTTTTCTTCTCCCCCTCGGTAAGCGTGGGGGAAAGAAAAGAAGTTCGCATAAGCGAACCGAATCTGGCTCAATGTATGAGCACGCTACTGAGGTTTTCAATAACGCCAAGCCACCGCAAACTATTTAAGCGATTACCCTGATTATCATGCCCAAAAGGTGCAATGATGGATGACAGTGCTTCTGGTGCCAAAGGCATATCAAATGAGCTGAAAAGCCTGAAGGCAGGGCTAAGCGATGCAGAAGCGCATGCAAGGCTCCAGCATTACGGCCATAATGTAATAATACGGCAGAAAAGAATTACTGCTGCAAGGATATTCCTCTCCCAGTTCAGGAACTTCCTTATCCTTATCCTGATTGCAGCAGCCATCCTGTCATTCCTGCTGAACGAAGTCCTTGAATCAGCGGGGATGGTTTCAATAGTAGTCCTGAGCGTCCTGCTGGGGTTTTTCCAGGAATACAGGGCAGAAAAAGCCATTGAGTCATTGCAGAAGATAGCATCTCCAACTGGCAGGGTTATCAGGAATGGGGCTGTGCAGAAGATACCTGCAGCAGATATTGTTCCGGGCGATGTGCTGCTTCTTGAGGCAGGGGACATAATACCAGCCGATGCCAGGCTCCACGAGGAATTCAGCCTCCATGTGAATGAAAGCACCCTCACAGGCGAATCATTCCCATCAAGCAAGTCTGCAACTATTGCAGGCAGCAAAAATGATGCCTATAGCAGGAAGAACATGGTGTTTATGGGAACTGTCGTGACATACGGCAAGGGCAAGGCAACAGTAACAGAAACAGGAATGCGCACAGAATTCGGCAGAATAGCCAAGACGCTCCAGGAAACCGAAGAGGGCCAAACACCCCTTCAGATGAAATTTGATACGATGGCCAAGCAGATTGGAATAGGCGTGGGGGCATTAGTGGCAGCAGTATTCCTTCTGGGATTGCTGTTTGAGAATGACGTTTCAGTGTCCCAGATGCTCATATTCTCAATAAGCCTGGCAGTCGCAGCAATACCCAGCTCGCTGCCTGCAATAGTCACAATAAGCCTTGCGCTCGGCGCCAAGTCAATGACAAAGCAAAATATGATAATAAAAAAGCTCCCAGCCACAGAAAGCCTCGGCTCTGTCACGGTAATCTGCAGCGACAAGACAGGAACGCTGACAAAAAACCAGATGACCGTAACAAGGATATTCATTGAAAACACTGCAATAGATGTTACCGGGGCAGGATACGAGCCTTCAGGAGAGTTCAGGCTGCCTGCAGGCAAAAAAAAGCTGCCAGACCTGAGCCTGCTCCTGAGAATAGGATTCCTGTGCAGCAATGCAAAGCTCACCCAGGAAAAGGGCAACTGGGGAGTTATCGGAGACCCAACAGAGGCAGCGCTGATGGTGCTGGCAAAAAAGGGAAGGCTTGACGAATACGAGCTTTCCAGGAAATTTTCCTTTGCGCAGGAGCTACCATTTGACCCTGAAAGGAAGATGATGTCTGTATTGTACAGGAACAATGATTCCGGAAAAACAGAGGCATACGTGAAGGGAGCGCCAGACATAGTGCTGAAAAACTGCAGCAGAATAATTGACAAGGGAAAAATAAGGAAGATAACCCCTCTTGACCGAAAGAGAATCCTGGAGCAGGACGAGTCCTTTGCCAAAGGCTCCCTGAGGGTTTTAGCACTGGCTTACAAGCAGCTTCCTGGCTTAAGACTAACTGCAAAGCCTAATACAAAGAGCGTTGAAAAAGAGCTGGTTTTCGTAGCCCTTGCAGGAATGATGGACCCCCCAAGGGAAGAAGTGAAGGCAGCTGTAAAGCAATGTGCAGATGCCGGAATCAGGGTCATGATAATAACAGGAGACCACCCACTCACAGCCAAGGCAGTTGCAGAGCAGATAGGGCTGTTTATGGAAAAAGACCTGATACTCACAGGCGAACAGCTGGAAAGAATGGGAGATGCTGAGCTTGAAAAGAGGATTGAAAGCATAAGGATAATTGCAAGGGCGCAGCCAATACAGAAATCAAGGATTGTTGACGCCCTGAAGAAAAAGGGGCACATAGTCGCAATGACCGGCGATGGAGTGAATGATGCCCCAGCCCTCAAGAAGGCAGACATAGGAATTGCAATGGGAATAACAGGGACAGACGTCGCAAAGGAAGCTGCAAAATCAACACTGGTTGACGACAACTTCGCCAGCATAGTGAACGCAGTAAGCGAGGGGCGCAACATCTATGACAAGATAATCAAGTCAACAAGATACCTCCTCTCATGCAACCTGGGTGAAATAATTTCCGTATTCCTCGCGATAATCATCAAGCTGCCCCTGCCCCTAGTCCCACTCCAGATACTGCTGATGAACCTGCTCACAGACGGGCTGCCTGCAATCGGCCTCGGAACAGAGTCAGCTGAGAAGGATGTAATGAGCCGCTCCCCAAGAGACCCTGGCGACAAGCTTTTCAACAACAGGATGCTCGCAATAACCCTGATTTTCGGCATAATAATGGGAATTGGAACGCTTCTCATCTTCAATTTCTACCTTAACCAGCCAGGCAAGGGCGCCCAGCAGACACTGATGCTCGCACAGACTGTCGCGTTCACAACCCTTGTGATGTTTGAGATGTTCGCAGTACACCATGCCGCTGTCCCTCATTGACTGGGCTAGGATAATAGTCGTATCCAGCCTCGGCTTCTTCATGATGGAACTAGGAAAGTTTGCAATAATCAGCCTTGAAAAGCCAGGGAACACTGCGAAGGCATCGCATGAAAATATTAATAAACTGTTCTTCATATCTTAACTTACGGAAAGAGGGGGCGTCTCAAAACGAAAGGTTTAAATTTGTGAATAATGCTGTTTACGAAAAACTAAATAAATTGAGAGCTGGTAAAAATGGAAGTAAATAAAATTCATCTCATGGATTGCATTAAAGGCATGAAAACGGAAATTGATGAGAATAGTGTAGATATTATAATAACATCACCACCTTACAATATAGGAATAAAATACAATTCTCACATGGACAACATGCCTTTTGATGAATATCTGAATTGGATGGAAGAATTTGGTAAAATGTGTGCAATAATTTTGAAAGAAAATGGTTCTTTGTTTTTCAACATAGGCGATAAAGCAAGTGATGAACTTAGGTCTTTTGAAGTTGCAAAAAGAATAGCGAAATCGCTTCAATTACAAAATACGATTCATTGGATTAAGTCTGTGGCTGTACCTGAACATAATATCAATATTGGACATTATAAACCGATAAACAGCACTCGCTTTTTAAATAATCTACACGAATTCATATTTCATTTTACTAAAACAAAGAATGTTGAAATTGATAGATTAGCGATAGGCGTCCCTTATGCTGATAAATCAAATATCAACAGGTGGAAACATGGAAAACATAATGGAGACAAAAGAGATAGAGGAAATATATGGTACATACCTTATGACACCGTTCAATCAGAGAAAGACCACCCCGCATCTTTTCCTAAAAAACTTCCTGAAATGTGCATTAAACTTCATGGTTTGGAAAAAGATAAAGTTGTTTTAGACCCATTTCTCGGTTCCGGAACTACTTGTGTAGTCGCTAAAGAACTGGGTTGTAAATACATAGGATTTGAAAACGATGAAAAATATTATAAGATTGCATTTGAAAAACTATCGCAAAAGAGGTTGGTTCAAAATTCACTATTCTGAATTGGATAATAAATCCTCTTAATTCAAATGAACGACCAGAACCAACCATATAGCTTGCCAGATTACGCCTCTAACATCCGGAAGGCTTATGCCCTGGAATTCCTTATGAGCCTTCAGTTCTTTTCCGGGGTTCTAATCCCCTTTTTTACCGATTGGGCTGGCTTGAGCTTTGCACAGGTGATGATTCTTCAGTCCTGGTTCATGCTGTGCGTCTTCATCCTTGAAATTCCTACTGGCGCTGTTGCAGACAAGATTGGAAGGAAGAAATCCCTTCTGCTCGGAATAATCGCTTTCATTGCGTTTGTTTTTGTTTACCCCAGCACAAAGAGCTTTTATGTTTTCATGGCTGGCGAGTTTTTAGCTGCGACTGCCATGGCTTTTAGTTCAGGAGCCAAGGAAGCTTTCGTTTATGACACTCTAAAAGCGATTGGGCAAAAGGAAAGAATAAGAAAGGTACTTGGCAATCTGAAAACATGTTTCCTGCTGGGGCTTCTTATTGCAGCCCCCATAGGAAGCTTCATGGGATTTTATTTCGGGCTGACAGCGCCATTTTTGTTCATGTCAATTCCTGCTTTCATAGGCCTTATTGTCTGCCTTACATTGAAAGAGCCAAAGGCTTTTTACAACTCCAAAAAAAACTATTTTGGCGTATTAACAAGCGGAGTGAAATATTTTGCACGCCATAAAATTCTCAAGGTTCTTGCACTGGACCTTATCATAATTTCAGCTGTTGGCTATTACATTCTTTGGTTTTACCAGCTAATGCTTAAAGGCGCAGGGCTTGAAATAAAGTATTTTGGCATTGTGACAGCCGCCCTTGTTGGCAGCCAGATATTCTTCATCTGGAGCTTCAGCAAGTTTGAGGCACTGATTGGAAAGAAAAAAATCATTTTTCTGAGCGCTGCAATTGCAGGGATATTCTATATTATCGGAGGCCTGACAACCAGCCTGATAATGATTGTTATAGCAATTATTGCTGGCGGCGGGTTAGCCTTGTCAAGGGAGCCTTACCTGGTCGGCTTCATGAACCACCACATGCCCTCTTCAAAGCGGGCTACAGTGATTTCAACAGTTTCGGCTTTTCAAAGGCTTTTGCTGGTCATTATGAATCCGATAATAGGCTTCATGGCCGGATGGTCCTTGTCATACACGCTTGTAATTATGGGAGCTGCTGCAGTAATATTCTCATTCGTATCCAAGGTTGAGGAAGACCACTTGGTATAAGTTTATAAAAAAGCCAGCAACTCCCTTAATGCATGAATCAGGAACATTATAACGGTTTTTATCAGGAGCTTATCCCTCTGCTGAAATCAAGCAAGTTCAGCGGTGGGGAGCTTGCTAAGCTCAAGATAAAGCTCTGCCGAAAGTATAATCTGCAGAAGATTCCGACAGACACAGAATTGTTCCTGAGCATTCCTGAAGAAGACCTGAAAAGCATTAAACTTGTTACAAAGCCAACCAGGACAATCAGCGGAGTTGCTGTTGTTGCCCTGATGAGCGCTCCATTAAGCTGTCCGCATGGTAAATGCACTTTCTGCCCTGGAGGCCCTAACTCTGCTTTCGGGGATGTGCCGCAGAGCTACACTGGAAAAGAGCCTTCCACTATGAGGGGGATTCGGGCAGGGTTTGACTCCTATCTCATGGTGTTCAACCGCCTTGAGCAGTATGCAGTTACCGGCCATAATTTTGACAAGATTGAGATGATTATCCAGGGCGGCACTTTCCCGTCTTACGACGAAAATTATCAGGAGAGCTTTATCAAGTATTCGTTCAAGGCTTTGAACGACTTTTCCATGATGTTTTTTGAGAATGGAAAGTTCAATCTTCTGAAATTCAAGGAATTTTTTGAGCTCCCTGGAAACATTAAGGATATTGAAAGGACAGGAAGGATTCAACAGAAAATAATGTCATTGAAGGAGCTGAATGTTTCAGATAACACTATTCAGGCTCCAGCTCTTGGAATGGAGCAGGGAAAAAATGAGACTGCTGTTTCACGCTGTGTCGCCCTCTGCATAGAGACAAAGCCTGACTTCAGCAGGGAAGAGCATATTGATGAGATGCTGAAGCTCGGCACGACAAGGGTTGAATTGGGGGTTCAAACTATTCACGACCATATCCTTACAGCTGTTAACCGCGGGCATCTGATGAAAGACACAATTGAGGCTTCACAGATGCTGAAAGACTCTTTCCTTAAGGTCGGATACCACTTGATGCCCGGCCTTCCAGGCTCAAATAGGGAAATGGATATTGATATGTTCCGGGAATTGTTCGCTAACCCTTGTTTCAGGCCTGACAACCTGAAGATTTATCCCTGCCTTGTAATGCCTGGAACACAATTATATGAGGACTGGAAAGATGGACTGTTTTCTCCAATAACAACAAAGGAAGCTGCTGACATTATTGTTGAGGGCAAGCGATTTATTCCAGAATACTGCCGTGTGATGCGTGTGCAGAGGGATATACCGACCTTCGCGACTTCCGCCGGCGTTGACAGGACTAATCTAAGGCAGTATGCTGAGATTCTGAAAAAAGAGCGAAACGTTGAGTGCAGGTGCATAAGATGCAGGGAGCCTAAAGCAAGGAACATAGATTTGAAAAATGTTGAAATAAACAGAATGACTTATGAATCCAGTGGAGGAACTGAGATATTCATTTCTGCTGAAGACAAAGAAAACGACATGATTCTCGGATTCTGCAGGCTGAGAATTCCATTCAGGCCGTTCAGGAGGGAAATAACCCCTGGCTCAGCAGGGGTAAGGGAGCTTCATGTGTTTGGGCCGGCAGCAGGGCTCAGGATTCCGGGCAGCGTACAGCACAGGGGCATAGGCAAATCCCTACTTGCAGAGGCTGAAAGAACTGCAAGGGAGGAATTCGGGAAAAAGAAGATGCTCGTCATCTCAGGAATAGGTGCAAGGGAGTATTACAGGAAGCTTGGGTATGAGCGTGAAGGGGCTTATATGGCTAAATATTTATAATCACAAGTCCGAAGGGCTGAAAAGTTGGGGGCAGAAATCGTAAGGTTTATATATCTAAACATATTGCACATATTTACACATAATTGGAGGTAGAGGACATGACAACTATGACTTTAGCAGTGCCATCAGAACTAAAAAATAAGATGGAAACTTTTCCAGAAATGAATTGGTCTGAAGTAGCAAGACAAGCATTTATGCAGAGAATAAAAGATTTAGAATTCTTAAAGAGATTCAAATCAGACAGTACTCTGACAGAAGAAGATGCATTAAGATTAGGAAGAGAGCTAAACAAAAATCTGGCTAAGAGATACAAAAAGACCTAATAATGGATTTAGTAATTGATTCAAATATTCTTTTTGCTGCTTTGCTAAAAGAAAGTGGAACTTCTGACATTTTGTTTAAGTATACACTCTATGCTCCTGAGTTTATCTTTGAAGAATTCAGGAAATACAAAGATTATCTGAAAGGAAAGACAAAAAGGACTGAAGAAAATTTTAACGAACTTTTTGATTTATTTGAGCGAAATGTAATATTAATTCCAAAAGAAGAAATTGAACCCTTCATTGAAAAATCTGAGAAGATTTCTCCAGATGCCAAAGATGTTCCTTATTTGGCACTTGCCTTGAAATTGAGGTGTGGTTTATGGAGCAATGATAGAGATTTAAAAGAAAAACAAAATGTGATTCAGGTTTATTCTACGGAAGAATTGATTAAGATGGATTGGTTTTGAAAAGGTGTCGGTCCAAAAACTTTTCTTCCAAAGATAGTGTCATCTTTTGGTTTTTTTATCGGTGAGTTACAAGTTTTACAAATAATCTCCCATCCCCTAAAAATAATCACTCATCGCCCTTCTTTGACAGGCCAAAGCTCCTTACAAGGTCAATAACATACTTGCCCTCGTCAATCTTGTAAATCAGCGGCTCGTTCTTGAATAGCTGAACCAGGTCCAGCTCATACTTCCCTGGCTTAAGCACCCTTATTGTCTCAAGGTCAAGGAAAACAGGCTCAT
>JACPTE010000011.1 GCA_016192945.1 Candidatus Woesearchaeota archaeon | reverse complement strand
TGCTAAATGATATAGCTTCGTCCAGTCATTGATTCTCCTGAATAAAGCTAAAGATGCTAAAATCGTTCTTAGGCTTCCTGTTTTTATGGCAAAAATCAAAGCTTCCTCATAGCTTATTTCTTTGCCATAAATGCGATAAATGGCTGGCTCAGATATTTTTACAGGAGATATGCTGTTTATCAAATCATAGTAACTGGTTCCTTTTAACTTATTTTCAAATGAGATATAATATGCCCTGTTCCCTTCTTTCAATCGCTTTGATTTTACATAGCCCTCTTTTCTTAA
Source organism: Candidatus Woesearchaeota archaeon (assembly GCA_016192945.1). Lineage (GTDB taxonomy): Archaea > Nanobdellota > Nanobdellia > Woesearchaeales > UBA10216 > JACPTE01. The sequence continues at coordinate 34,248 of JACPTE010000011.1, read as the reverse complement.
TCTATAAACAGTGTATATTGCTTTCTGCCTGTTCACATTTAATAAAGCCATAATTGATTTTATAGTTTGAACGCCTTCTAATTTTTTGATCAACAGGTGATTTTTCATCTTTAGCCAATTCCCGCTTACACATAATGTCAATTCAAATTAATCGCAATTTATTAAATCTATCTTAAATGATATATAAATAACTCAAAAATGCAGTAGCATGAGGAGCACATTCCCTAGGCTCACGCTGAAGATGAATGAGAGGAGAAATGCCGGCACGAATGGTATGCCCTCCTTCACGAGGATTTTTCTTATTTTTCCCTGCTGCTTGAGCCGTATCAGCTGCCTTATCTGCCTTTTCTCTATGCCAAGGTCTTTTGGCCCGCATATGTATTTTTTGTTGACATAGACATCCCGGGCTATCCAGTCCCCCTCTGTGAGCTTTTCAGGCTCTATCTGCTTTATCATGCAGCTTTTTTCAACTGACTTGGCGAACATCCAGATGAGGCCTCCTGATGCGAGAGTGGCTGCAATCCCGATGGCAGCGAATCTTATGCCGGGCTCAGGGGCAAGGAAAATGAAGGCAGCTGCAACTGCGAATAATGCGGTTATTGCCAGTCTTCCTGTTTTTATGCCTGCTGCCTGCTGCCTGAACTGGAGCACGAATTTTTCCCTGTTCCTTAATGCGAGGAAGGCGCTCCAGAAAAGCGCATAAGCCACGCCCACGAAAAGGAGGTTTATCCAGAACGACACTATTATCTGGCTCAGGCTGATAAAGGGGTATTGGAAGCTGAATTCCAGCCCGAGCAGCGAGCCAAGCGCTATCAGCATCTTGCTGTCCCCCCCTCCCCATTGCCCTGAGTAGAACATTGCGCAGGCTATTGCGAAGAAAACCAGAGTGCCTGTCAGGCTGAATAGTATTGGCCAGACTGTGCTGCTTATTATGGAGAATAACAGGCTGACTGCTATTCCGGCAGCTATGGCGCTATAGTTCACCCAGTCAGGAACCTCGCGGGTTTTTATGTCAGTGAATGCCCCTATTGCAAGCATTAATGCAGTTATGGGGTAGGTTACCGCCTCTATCATAGTGTGCTCTGTTGGAAAAATATATAATAATCTTTGCTTTTCCAACCCTTATGGCAGAGCTGATGCGCCCAAAGCATGTTGGAATAAGCCTCTTTTCAGAGGGTGACCCTGATTATTCTGCCAGGAAAGGCGCTTCCCTTGATGTGCTTTATAGCAGGAGGGCTGGCATTGTAATGGAAATCCTGGGCTTTCAGGTTGAATTCGGGATTCCTGTTGTCTCAATGCTGGTTTTGCCTCTTCAGAAGGAACTGAACAGGGGGTTTGCTGAGAATTCAAGGAGCCTTGCAGGGCTTTTTGAGCAGATTAAGGGCAGCCGCGAGGTTCATGGAAACCAGGTCAAGGTTTCTGTTCTCGGGAAATGGTATAACCTTCAGGGAAGCATTGTTGAGTCAATAAAGTCGCTTATTGAGGAGACGAAGGACTACGACAGGTTTTTCCTGAACTTATGCGTAAATTATGGCGGCCAGGAGGAGATTCTGGATTCCTGCAGGGTTATTGCCCTTAAGGTAAGGTCAGACAAGCTTGACCCTGAGAACATCACCAGGGAGATGATAAAGGAGAACGCGTATTCGTCTTATTTTATCCCGCCTGACCTGATTGTGAAGGCAGGCAGCAGGGAGCTTGATGGATTTCTCTTGTGGGACTCACCTGGGGCGAGGATGCACTTCACAGGCAGGCATTGGTCTGAGCTTTCAAGAAATGACCTGGTGAAGGCAATGCACCTGTGAGTTAACAATAGTTAATTTTTTAAATTGAAGGTCTCTGCTTTTTTTGAAGATGGGAAGGGTTTTTGATTATGTGGGGATTTTAAGCATAGGCATATACAGGTCCCTGACTATCATAGGCATAGGTTTGGGCGTTTTCCTGGCTACGCGCGGGATAAATGGGCATGGCCTGGGCTCGTTGTTCACTGCGATTGTAGGGATTTTTGTTGTTGTCAAGGAAGTGCTTGACATTTTCAATTATGCCTCAGTGCTTAACTTCATAGGGGTTGGCCTGGGCTTATTGCTTGCTTTCCTGGGGTTCAGCGGGCACAGCCTCAGTTCTGCTGCGCTGGCGGTTGCCGGCTCATTCATCATACTCAAGGAAGTCATAGACCTGCTGCATTCCGGGCACTGAGAATCGCTGCATAGTACCGAATTAGGTTTACACTTTTTTGGCTCAGCAAGAATATAAACCAGAAGCTAAAGGCAGAGGTATTCTTACGATTTATGATACGTCAATGCTTGCCCTTGTATATTGAGCTTCTGTGGTCCAAAACCTGGACCTTGAGAATTTTATATTCAAAGTCTACATCTATTAAACACCGATAGTCGCCTATTCTGTATTTGTAATAATCGCTGCCCTCAAAATGTTCAAGGTAATGAAACGGGCTGCCTGTTTTAAGTTTTTCCAAGCCTTTTCTCAGCCTTTCTGCAATTTGCCTGTCCTGCTTCTTTAAGAAGTCTTGAACATCTGGAGACAAAAGAACTTTCCACATCATAATCAAAGCTCTGCATACATGGACTGGGGATTTGCACGGGCTTTCTCCAGCCGCTTCTTTGCCTCCTCAGTTAGTTCGCCCTCTTCAGAAAGTATGTGCTTTATTATTGCAACATCTTTCCTTAACAGCTCTATGTCCGAGTGCATGTGTTTTATATCTAGTTCGCTCATATGATACGCTCTCATTTGGGAATTTATATATTTTTTGCAATAGTTTACTTAATCCTGACTGTCTCAAGGTTTCTTGGGGCTATTGTCTCTATCCTGTTTACCTTGTGTATGGCGCTTGCAAGGTCCAGGCATCTGGATGCCTCGCCATGGTTTATTATGACTTTCTTTGGCTTTGGCGAGCATTTGTAGAGGAAGTTCAGCAGCTGTTTCCTGCTTGAGTGGGCTGAGAATCCCTCTACGCTGTGCACCTGCATTTTTATCTGCATTATCTCCTGCGTGTTTGCGCCGTTTCCGTATGGTATTTCGCGCTCTCCCCGCTGGATTCTCCTTCCAAGGCTTCCCTCTCCCTGGTAGTTGACGAACACGAGGCTGTTTTTCGGGTTGTCTGAGAGGTGCTTCAGGTATTCAACGCTTGGCCCTCCGGTGAGCATTCCTGATGTTGCAAGTATCACACATGAGCCTGCTTCCTCTATTATCTGCATCCTTTCCTTTTGTGATGCCACTTCCTTGAATATTTCTGAGAGGAATGGGTTCTGGTCCTTGTGGAATATGAGCTTTCTTATGTTGTTGTTCAGGTATTCGGGGTATGCTGTGTAGATTGCTGTCACGTCCCATACGAGGCCGTCTATGAAGACCGGTATTTTGTCTATGAACCCTGTCCTCACTAAGTGCTCTAGTATGAGCATTACCTCCTGGCTTCTTCCGACTCCGAGGGTTGGTATGAGCACTTTGCCTCCCCTTGCAACTGTTTCCTTTATTATTTCACCACGCTCCTCGTCGCTTTCCTTCTTGTCGGGCATTGCGTTTTCCTTTCCCCCGTATGTTGACTCTATTATCAGGGTTTCCAGCCTTGGGAACTGGGTTACTGCCGGCTCCAGCAGCATTGTCTTGCCGTATTTCATGTCGCCGGTATATAGTATGTTGTGCAGCCCGTTTCCTACGTGGAGGTGTATCATTGATGAGCCGAGAACGTGCCCTGCATCGTACAGTGTTATCCTGATGTCTGGTGTTACATCTGTGACTTCCTCATATTCAAGCGTGATTATGTGCTTGACCATCTCCTTGACGTCTTCTGTGGAGAATATCGCCTCCTTGCCCTCTGAGCGCATTATCTTTATGTAGTCAAGCAGTAGTAGTGCTGAAACATCCCTTGTGGGGGCTGTCATGTATGTCGGCCCCTTGAATCCGTATTTGTACAGGTAGGGGACGAACCCGCAGTGGTCTACGTGGCTGTGTGTTACTATTACTGCGTCAAGCTGGTTTATGTCAAACTCAGGGGCTTCAAGGTAGGGGTATGCGTTCTGGTCGCTTGCTGCAACGTCCACTCCGCAGTCAAGCAGTATCCTTGACTCTGGCGTCTGCAGGAACAGGCAGCTTCTTCCGACCTGCCTTCCTGCGCCGAGGAAGCTGAGCCTTATCCACTCGTTCTTTTTCTCCCTGAGCCAGCCGTCGTATATCCTGTGCCCTGTCTTGTTCAGGAACTTGCGCCTGTATTCAGAGTTCTGGTATAGTACGCTTCTTATGTTTTCTATGAGCTTTGACCTTAGTGCAGGTGTCCTTCTTATCAGGGGAACCCACAGCGTTGAGTTCCTGATATCCCTTAGTATGCTTCCCTGCTTGCCTATTGCGAGCCCAGGCTTCTCTGCCTCTATAACAACCTGGCTTCTGTGCGTGTCAAATATTATGTTGCTGACGCCTGCCTTTTCAGGCACTATCTTTTTTATTATTTCCTGCGCCTCTTCCTGGTTCATGGTTATCTCAGGGTCTGGCCGCAGCTCTACCCGCTTTTTTATGTCATCAACTATCCTTTTTATAATACCTTCGTTGTCCAGGAAGAAGCTCTTGTCCTTTGTGTACAGGACTATGTTTGCCCCTTCAAAGACTGCGTCGCTTATTTTTTCCTCTGGCAGGCTTTTAAGAATCTCTTTTATTATTTTGCTCACAGAAACACCTTGAATATTCGGAAATTATTAGGACTCCAGTAACAAAAAAAAATGATGATTATTTCTGATGCTAAACCTTTACTGATGTGTCAATGGTCTTGTGGAAGACTGTTTTTACTCCTTCGCTGGTGATTGAGACCGCGTCTATCCCTTCTCCTGAGCCAGTATCCCTTGATATTGCCGCGCTTACTGACCTTACAGCTATTGTCAGGGCATCCTTTACTGTAAGGTCTTTCCTGTACATTGTTTCAAGAACGCCATATGCCATAACGCTTCCTGAGCCTGATGAGACATAGTCGTCAATCTCTGTTATTGAGCCGTCAGCGAACAGGTCGTATAGGTGGAAGCCCTCTGCATCAACCCCTGCGAGGAGGAAATGCGAGATTCCGGGTATTACGCTGAACTTTCTTATGTTGCCGTAAATCATTCCTGCGAGAAGGTTTGCGGATTCCTTTACATTAGGCTCCCTTTCTGTCCTTAGCTGCTTGAGCCTCAGCTCCGCCTTTATCAGCTTGTAGAGCAGCTGGGCGTCGCTTACTGTGCCGGCCATTGTTATGGCCATCCTGTCGTTTATTGTGAATATCTTCTGGGACTTCTTGTCAGCTATAAGCCCGCCTACTGTGGCTCTTTTGTCTGCTGCAAGTATTATGCCGTCCTTGCACACTATCCCTACTGTTGTTGTCCCTTTCTTGACCTGGATTGATTCCATTTTCATAACCTTTATCAGAAACAAAGATATAATTGTTGTATAGGTCGCTTTTATTTAAAGCTTTCGTTTTGATGGCATTGGGCTCATTCAGAAGAATAACTGACTAAGCGAAATTAGCGCAAGATTTAAATATTACTAAAAAAAACGAGTAATAATTACTATGAATATCTAGTGCGTATCATGGGCATTACAAAGGTAACGAGGAACTACCAGATTACCCTGCCAAAAGACGTAAGGAAAACAGCAGGCATCAAAGTAGGGGATGAAATAATAGTAAAAACCTGCGATAGCGGAATTATGATGAGAAAACTTAAAAGCGATGCATTTGAAAAGGCATTTGGAATTTTAAAGGGCCCTGATGGGGACTCTGCGGAGTATGTAAGGAATATGAGGGAGGGCTCTGAAAAGAGGCGCATGAGGCTCGGCTTATGAGGGCTGTTATTGATACTGATGTTTTTATTGACTATTCATAATTGATTCTATGCTTGGTTTTGTGAAGATTCCTGTTGACAGTGAAATCGCGCAAGTTGGGCGGGGCATTAAGGAGGAAATTCAAAATGGGGCTGGATGATGCCCTTATAGCTGCCACAGCGAAAAAGATGAAAGCAAAGCTCGTTACCCGCAACCTGAAGGACTTCAGAAGAGTTGAAGGGCTGGAAGTAAACAGCCCGTATTAAGAAACCTTTATAAGCCTGCCTTTTGCAGTGGTGGGTTATGGCTGAAAAGTCCGGGCTTTTTGTGATTTCCCTTGGCGGCTCTGTCCTGGTGCCGTCTGGCGTGGATGTTGGTTTTCTGAGGGGTTTTAGAAAGCTGATTGTCAAGCTGTCCGGGAAGGGCTTCAGGTTTGTGGTTGTTTGCGGCGGCGGGAGGGTTTGCAGGGATTACCAGAGGGCTGCTGGCGAGGTTGTGGGCTTGAGGAAGGATGACCTTGACTGGATTGGCGTGGCTTCAACCAGGCTTAATGCAGAGCTTCTGCGGGTTGCCCTTCATGATGTTGCTTACAGGGAAGTCATTAACAACCCTGGCAGGGATGTTGATTTCAGGGAGAAGGTGCTTGTTGCTGCTGGCTGGAAGCCCGGCTGGAGCACTGATTATGTGTCTGCTTTTCTGGCAAGGAAATTTGGAGTTGGCACGATAGTGAACCTCACCAATAAGGATTTTGTTTATGACCGCAACCCTGATGAGCACAGGGATGCCAAGCCTTTGAGTAAGATATCCTGGGATGAGTTCAGGAAGATGTTCGGCTCTGAGTGGAGCCCTGGCTTGAACGTGCCTTTTGACCCTGTTGCCAGCAGGTTTGCCCACGAGTCAGGGATTGGTGTTGTTGTTGTTGGCAAGAATCTTATGAACCTTGAGAGTTTCCTTCTTGGGAAGAAGTTTAAGGGCACTGTGATAGGGTGATTGGGAACTTTGAAAAAAAAGCAGAAAAATTAAGAAGAATTAGGCAGTGGGGGTGGCGTGATAGGCTCCTCAGACTCAAAGCCGAGGACGCATTCGCCTGCTGTCTTCACAAGCATCCCGTATCCTACTGATTCCTGAGTGAGCTTCACGTTCAGGGCGTTATCCCACGAGTTCGTTTCGGCATTGTAGGAGTATGCCTTGCTTATGCTGCATGTCCCCTTGAAGTCGTTGACTGTGTGGTCAAATGTGTCTGGAGTGACGCTCAGGAAGTTCCAGCCCTTTACAAGCTTGATGTTATGCTCATTGATTACGCCGATGATGGAATCACTGCTGCGAAAATTGCCTTTTATTGAGCAATCCCTTGTGGAGAGCACCCACCAGCTGTTAACAATAGTTGATATTAGGTATCCGTTGTCTTCTACATTGTAGTATTTCTGGAGCAGCTCGTCATCATGCCTTGTTCTCCCGATTATTGATATATCTTTCGGCCATCTGTTGGAAGTTTCTGGTTTTGTGCTGGTTTCAACTGCCTTTCCTGTAGTTGCTGCAAGCCCTTTTTTTGCAATCTCTGATGCTTTTGCTGCGCTGGTTGAGCTAACCCTGCTCTTTGCATTGGCCAGAATCCTGCTGGCAGATGTTTGTGGTGTTTCTGCTTGGCCTGCCTGGCTGGACGAAAGCTCATATATCCCGAATGTTTTTTCAATAGGGAAGTATGAAGCCAGCTTGAAGTCGCCTGGTGAGCAGTCTGTTTCTGTAACTGTCTCCCAAGAATCTAAGCCGAATACAAATGGAGCTGCAAGGTTCCATCCTCTTGAGAACCTGACATCATATTTTGGAAGGTTCTGCTGCTGTGGCTGGCATGAGCAGTATTCCGGGGTTGGCTCAGGGCTCGGTGGTGTTAATTCAATCTGAACACTTCTTTCAGTTGGAAAGTCTTTTGAGTATGTCATTCCGGTAATTGTAATCTTGGCTCCATCACCCATAAGGTAAGTGTCTCCCTTCTTGAGCGTGTCTGTCAATGCACCATTCACTGTCAGCACTACGCCATCCGCCCCGATGAATGATGCTGTAACCTCATAATTTTTGCCGCCAGCATTGATATTCTGTGTTTCGCCCTCATTCAGGACAGACTTCTGTGAAAGAGGCACTGAAATTACACATATCTTGTTCTCGTTCTCGTTGCAGTAGCACGGCTCATAATGGCCGCCATCGCAGTATGGTTTTGGGGTAGGCTGCTCTTCTAAACATGCCGGCAAAGCACTGCAACCATTTTTGCACTGGTAAGCTTCGCGGCCTGCAGAGCCGTTGGCATAACAGAAATACTCGTTCAGCGTAGAGCCTGAGCAGAAGTCATTAAGCGAGAAGCAGCTGCCAGTGCTGCCAGCCCCCTGGGAAGAGCACACTGTTACCGTCCCGTAAGTGCCATAGGCCTTGCCGCCGTCAGAGTCAGAGCAGGAAGTTTCTGTTTCAGTGATGTCCTTAAGCGCGACAGTCAGAATAGCCTGGCCAGTTCCTGAGGATGTCCTGTCCAAAGTCGCCTTCATCTCAACTGACGAAGGTGGCGAATAATCTCCGCCGATACTTTTTATGTCCAGGTTTCCCTGAGTGTTTGAACCCATCGTAACATCAACAAAGTCCCCTGCCTTATTGGCAACCTGAAGGTACACGAACTTGTCTCTTTCTATAAAGTATATCTTGCCATCATCCTTTGTGCTCAAGCTGACGCCAAAGGGGGTGTCCCCAATAACCCCGCTGCCATCAAGGTCCACAGCAACTGATGCTGTTTGAGAGTCCGAGGAAACCTTAACCGCGTATTGGTTGCCATCAATATTCAGGCTGCCTGTCAGCCCGGCATATGTCAGTATAATAGTGTCGCCTGTTCCAACATCCCTGAATTTGAAAGTTCCTGTCTTGTCAGTTGTGCTGCTTCCGGGGTTGATTTCTTTGAGTTGCAGTATCCTGCTGTAGCCTTCCCTGCTTACAATAAAATAATCACCCTGATATATAGCCATTAAAGGCGACTCATTGAAAACAAGGTTGTGCTTGGTTGTTGAGCTGGTTGACTCGCCGAATGATGCCTTGCCGTTAATCAAGGCAAAGACATTTGAGTTGTATGAGATTCCTGCCTTGTTCTTGAATGACAGCTTGTAATTATTAGAGCCAGCAGGCTGTAGCGTGACATTATCGCTACTGATTGGTGTTGCACTTACGCACGCCCCATCTTTGCATCCGTTCGGGCACTCATAAGCTTGACTGCCTGAAGAGCCGTTGGCATAGCAGTAATACTCGCCCAATGTTGAGCCTGAGCAGAAGTCATAGAGGGATGTGCAACCTCCTCCGCTGCTGCTGCTTACGAAGCTTGACTCGCATATGTGGACATACCCTTTTGTATTGTAAGCTATCCCGCTGTCAGAGTCTGTGCAGGTTCTTGGTGATATTGCCTGGATTGACTGTGTCTGGAACAGGGGGTTTGAAGTGTATGTATAAAACCCTAGTTCGCCTGTTCTTGAGAATAATGTTGATGTTGCTGTTACCATGTCAGATGAAGGTTCAGTCTGTCCTTCTCCCCACACTTTGCCTGAGATTGTGTTGCCTTGCATTTTCAGCTGGATGTATACTGGTTGGTCGGTGTTCACTGCAGGCCCTGCCTGTATGTGGCCCGGGTTGAATGGGTAGCCTGAGAACTGTGAAATCATTATGTTGTTGGTCCCGCCCCAGCCCCTGCTCATGCAGAAGCCGACTCCATTCCTGTCCATCCTGCCGCATATTCCCGCCTCACCAGCCCCTGTTATTTTCACTTTGAATATGAAGTCGTTTGAGCCGCCAAGTGTGGTTGAGCTGTCTGTAAGCACAATCAGGGGGTGCCCGCCGTAGCCATAGCTTATTGGCCTTGCGCCATTTACGCCGTTTGAATTAACAACATATTCCCACTTCCCGTTCAGTGTTACTGAGTTCGGGACAGCATTGGAGCTGCCCCCACCACCACTGCTGCTGCTGGAACTGCTGGATGATGATGTGTTGCTTCCCCCGCCGCCCGAGCTTGAAGAACTGCTTGAACCTGAAGAACTGCTGGATGATGAGAGTGAAGCGAGCACTGGTGACAGGCTGGTTGTCTGGCCCGAGATTATGGCAACGTCCTGAACATAGTCCTGGTATCCGTATTTGCTTATGTTAACTTTATGTATTCCTATGCTCAAGTCAGCGATTGTTGCAGGAGTGGTTCCGCGCAATGCATAGTCAACATACACATTTGCCCCTGTAGGCGTTGAGGTGACGCTAAGGTTTCCTGAGCTTAATTCTGCCAGTGCTCCAGACCATCCGCTTCCACCCCCGCTGGCGTTGCTTGTTGACGTGTTGCTTCCCCCGCCGCCTGAGCTTGAAGAGCTGCTTGAGCTTGAGGAACTGCTTGCTGCAGCCACTGTAAGCGTTTTTGTCAGGAGATTATTGGTTTCGTCTGATTCTGTGATTGTGTTGTCAGCATCAGCAGTTACCTTGAATGGGTACTGCCCTGCTGCCCATTTTCCAGGGGATATCCTGATGGTTCTTGAATTGCCTGGCTCTATGGAGTCTACGCCGAGCCTCCAGTAGTCTTTTATTCCGTCAACATACACGCTTAGAACAGAATTGCCTGAGGCAGCGCCTCCAGCGTTCTTGACAACCATGTCAACCGTGAAGTAGTCATTGCTGGTTGGGCTTGCTGGCGTGAATATGGCATCTGTCAATGTCAGGTCAGGCTTTGGTGCTGTCGTGTTTTCTATTGCTCTTCCTGTTATTTTGGTAAGATGTGTTGCCTGGGCTATGGAAAGCGCAAGAATGAATATGAAGAGGCTGGAATAAAGGAAAATGCTTTTTCCAGGTATTCTGATTGGCAACACAATCCTGTTGTTCCCAGAGCAAGTATTTAAACATTTCTATAATTTCAGGTGAAATTGGACAAAAATATTTATAGCACTGCAAGGTTTACTGGCTGGATGAGATGCGATATATGCAGAAAGCAGATTGCAGAGACCTTTCTGAAGAAGATAGTGGGAACGCTTGTAAGGGATGCCAAGGGAAAGGTTCATCCAGTCTGCTTTGAGTGCCAGGGAAAGTTCAGGGAGAAGGACAAGATGCTGTCAGCACTGGACTGACTCCTGCAATGATGCCTCCGTAGCCCAGTGGTAGAAAGATATTTAAATTGAATTCGTTGCTTATTTTTTCAAACACGCCCTCGTAGCTCAACAGCAGAGCGGCAGAACTTCTGTGCCGAACTTCGTAAGCTGTAGGCTGAGAGTGCAAATCTCTCCGGGGGCTTATTCAAAATGAGCGGCAGCAAGATAAGAGTCATATTTGATAATGCTGTGGTCTTTAGGTCTGTTGTGTAATGCCTGTTGTGTCTGTTGCTGCGAGGTTCTGGCCGTTGCCTGTCATCTGGTTGTAGCTTATCACATAGTTGCTTGAGGGGAAATATTGCCTTAGTGCAGCGTTGCCTGCACGCAGGTTGATTGCAGCTTGCTGGTTGTTGTTTATGCGGTTGTTGTTTATTGTTGTTCCGTGCCCATGTTCTACATCTATTCCATTGCCGTTGCTGTTTATTTCATTGTTCTCTATCAGCATGCTGCTTGAGAATCCGAGCCAGAATCCGTAGCCGCTGTTTGATGCCTTGTTGCTGATGAACTTGTTTCCGACAGAGAATGTTGCCTCAAACGCGTTATGCGGCGAGTATGAGCCGTCATTATCCTTTACTATGTTGTAGTTGTTTTGTATGCTTGGAGGAATGCTGGTTTGCCCGTTAAGGTTTGTGTTTGCCCTTGCAAAGTAGCCATCTCCTCCAAATTTCATGCTGTTTGACGCAATTTCGTTATAGCTTGAGCCTTCTTCAATCAGGATTCCTGCTGCGTCACACCCCCCTTCCGGAGCACTTTCACAGGTTCTGATTCCATAGTCTATGTTGTTATTGTGAACGTCATTGTAAGTGGAGCCTGACATGTATATTCCTGCTCCCGTGTTTCTGGATAAGTCATTATTGTTTATCTTGATGTTCCTGCTATTTAGAAGGCTTATGCCAATCATCTGGTTCCTTGAAGGGTTGTTCATGAAAACGCTGTTTTCAACCCTTTGCAGCAATGCCCCTCCTCCTCCATTCTTGAAGTCCCATGGCTGGAGCCAGCCTCCATACCTGTACGGCATTCCTGATACTGTGCCTGTGTTGTCGAAATTGTTTGATAGTGTGTTGTGGTGTATGTTTATTATTTTGCTGTCCCTTGCAAGAATCCCGTATCTGTATTTCTGTATATTGCAGTTCCTGATTTCAACTCCATTCCTTTCAATAACCGATATGCCTATCCCGGTATATTCATTGTTTACTGTGTAGCTTCTTGTGCTGTCTCCTGCCTGCCTTGGGGATATTGCTGGCCCTGAAATGATTGCTCCTCCGCAATCAAGTATCAAGTTGTTTGCTGCAATTTTTATTATTCCGTCCTTGTTTGAGTCAGTTAGAGTGTACGTTCCCTGGCATAGCGTTGTATCCTTTGTTATTGTTAAGTCATCTCTTGGAGTTGTGCATCCGAGCTCCAGTTCAAACGTGTGGGTTGCCGCATCACCTGCCCAGTATGCTAGGTTGAAGTCAAATATCTCCAGCCACTTGTATTTCGCCTGGCCGCTGCTTGTAATCTTGATTAGCAGCACTGTTCCCCGTTTTCCCCAGTCGCTGTTTGTTGAGTCAAACGGCTGCCCCAAGCTGAAGTATCCGCTGCTGTCTGTTGTGCCAGATAATATTGATGATGCTGAGATTGATTGCCCTCCCACTTCAAATGTTCCCGAAGACCTGTAAACTGAAATTTGCGCTCCTGATACCGCAGCTCCGTTATTCATCACCCTTATCCTGTTTTGTGCAGGTATGTCCTTCCATAAGAACCCGCTTCTTGCCTGTCCATTAACATTAAAATCAGCCCATTCTGCCACAGGCGGGCTTCCCTGCCCAAGATACTTGTTGACAACACCAGCCGAATATTCAGAAAACCCTGCTGTAGACCAGTACCAGTTCATCACATCACCATCATATTTCGAAGTGTAAGCCACGCTGTTCACAGCATTTTTGCTGCCATCTATGCTGGCTATATACGGGTGGACTACATCCCTATAATGCCCCATCTCATGAACCAGAGCCCTCTCCCCATCATCTGAGAAAATCCCCTCACCACCAATAAGAAAGTTGTGCCCTATATTATAATTAGGATATGGCAGGTAACCGAGCCTAGGCCCACCCTCATCAGCAAGAACAGCTAAGTCCACACCAAGATGGCTGTCAAACTCAGCAGGAACTGCCGAGTCATACTTCTCTATGCCCTCTATCCTGAACCTTTCAAGAATTCCATTCGGAGAGCTTTTGTAAATGGCCTCTTCAAACATCTGGTTAGCCCTGTCAATGCTGTGCTGCATTCTCTCCTCAAAAGTATATCCGCCAGTTGTGTACTTGTCATATGTTCCCTTCTTGACAAAAATCTTGACGCTTAACGCGTCCACATAGTCTTCCCTCTCGTTGTTTTCCCTTCTCTTGTCACTGGCTGATACCGCAAATTTTACCTTATGCTTCAGGGGGTATGACGCAACATACCCTGACTGCCTTGTCCATGTTGTGGAGGCACTCCCAATAATGTTCGGCTCCAGCTGGCTTAATATTCCAGTCTTAATTTCAGCCCCGTCAACATACCACTTATATGCAGCCTGCGAGCTTGCAGCATTCCCGTTGTTCTTGACATACGCAGTGAATGTTATGCTATTGCCGCTTTTTGATTCTCCTATATACAGGACCGACAGGTCTGTGCTCATAAACGCCCCAGCTGTATTCAGGGTTGCATCAATCTTTAGCTCCCCCGAAACAGGAACTGCGACTGTTGTTTCGTAATCTTCATATCCCTGTTTTGAAATCCTGACTGTGTGATCCTGTGCAGGAAGATTGCTTACTGTCAGGGGCGTCTGACCACTATATGCCGCGTCCACATAAACATTCGCAAGCTGAGGATTGGAGTTTATATTAAGAGTGCCTTTTGATAATGTGTTGCATGCTCCGCTGCTGCACCCGTTCTGGCACTGGTAAGCCTCGCGGCCTGAAGAGCTGTTGGCATAGCAGAAGTATTCGTTCAGCATAGAGTTCGGTGGTGTTAATTCAATCTGAACACTTCTTTCAGTTGGAAAGTCTTTTGAGTATGTCATTCCCACAGTTGTAATCCTCGCGCCATCACCCGTAAGGTAAGAGTCTCCCTTCTTGAGCGTGTCTGTCAATGCACCATTCACTGTCAGCACTACGCCATCCGCCCCGATGAATGATGCTATAACATCATAATTTTTGCCACCAGCATTGATATTCTTTGTTTCGCCCTCACCCAAGACAGACTTCTGTGAGCCTGAACAGAAGTCATTAAGCGAGAAGCAACTGCCGTTGCTGCTAGTCCCGCCCTGGGAAGAGCACTCTGTTACTGTCCCGTAAGTGCCGTAGGTCTTGCCGCCGTCAGAATCCGCACACGTATCTGGTTGAGGGGATGGAGGGGCTGCAGGCTTCAGGTTGCATTCGCTAGTTGTGTTCAGAATCATTCCGTATCCTAATGATGTTGTTGGGAACCCTGAGTCTGTCACAGGCTCCCAATCTTGCACTTGCTGGTCAAATGTGTACGCCTTGGTTATCTTGCATGTTCCTTTTATTTCATTCAGGTTATGGCCGACCACATCAGGCGTTATGCTGATGAAGTTCCATCCCTTTACCAGCTTCTTTTCCTTTTTAAGGAATCCGGGCTCAACTATTTCGCCTTTCATTGTTCCTGTAATTTTGCAGTTTTTCTTTGATATTGCCCACCAGCTGTTTGCATTTGTTGAAATCATGTAATTGCTTCCTGAATACTTGTTGAGAAGCTCAGTATCCTTGTCTGTTTTTCCATTCAGCACGTATGAACTTTGCCCTGCTGAAACAAGCTCATATCGCCCGTATTTTGATTCCGTGGGGAAATATGAATAGAGTGTCAATTCATTCATGCTGCAGTCTGTGTTTGTTATCGTGCTGGGTGAAACTCCAAGGGATGCAGGACTGAGCAGGTTCCATCCTTTTGCAAGCTGTACAGAATAATCTGCTGTATTATTGGCAGCATCAGGGGGAGGTAATGGCAAAGGAGTTGACGACACGCATGCTCCGCTGCCGCACCCGTTCTGGCACTGGTAAGCCTCGCGGCCTGAAGAGCTGTTGGCATAGCAGAAGTATTCGCTCAGCATAGAGCCTGAACAGAAGTCATTAAGCGAGAAGCAACTGCCGTTGCTGCCAGCCCCACCCTGGGAAGAGCACTCTGTTACTGTCCCGTAAGTGCCATAAGTCTTGCCGCCGTCAGAATCAGTGCATGTTGTGCTTCCCTGGCTGGCCTGCGTCATATAGATGCCTGAATATAATGAGCTGAACGAAGTCACGTAAACATCCGAGGTGTCATCATTATAGCCCTGCTTGGTGGCCTTTAATGCATGGCTTCCTGAACTGAGTGTCAGGTTTATCGGAGTCAATCCCCTGAATGAATTATCAATATAGATGCTTACCTCTGGTGTATTGGAATTAAAGTATAGCCATCCTGGCTGGGATGCAGCGAAGCATTCCCCATCCTTGCAGCCGTAATCGCACTTGATTGTCTTCACGTATTGCGTTTTAGCCCCTCCTGCTGGTCCTGCACAGTAGAATTCATTGACGTAGCAATTAAGCTGATTGCAGAAGCTGGTATCACGTGAATAGCTTGGGTCTGAGTACAGGCAATTGTCATAAGATGTATATGAAGTTCCATTTGCAGATGGTACACTTGTGCCTGAACTGGCAGTTACACTGCCCTTGGCATATATGTTGATTCCATCAGGGAATTGTGTGCTTACATCAGAATCAGTACAGGCTGCTGGCGTTGCGTTGTTTGTCGGCAGTGTTACATTTGTTGTTCCTGTAATTTTGCCTGCGGGTGTTACTGTGACTGCATATTCGTTGTTTGCCTCGTTTGATTCATCAACCTGGCTGTTTGAGTCTATGACCAGCTTTATTGAGTGTGTTCCTGCTGTTGCCTTCCAGCTGTAATGCTCATTCCATGTGAGCCCTGCGCCTATTCCTGGGTTTGTTCCTGAGCCTGCTTCTGCGTTGTCAAGATACCATTTGTATGCGAATCCGCCCGAGTTTGCCTGGCCTGTGTTCTTGAAGTTGGCTGTGAGCAGGACTGAGTCTCCTTCTGTGATGCTCTGGGGAGTGTAAACAATGAAAGGCACAGTCAGGTCAGGCTTTGATGATGCTGTCGTGTTTTCTATTGCGCTTCCTGTTATCTGATAAATCCTTGAAAAGTGGCTGGCCTGAACAACGGCTGAAATGGATAGGAATGATAGGGCTATAATGATCAGCAAAAAAATCCTTCTCAAATACAGTCTGCCTTGCAACACGAATATGATTTATAGGGCAAACTATTTAAGTTTTGCTATTCCTCGCTTCAGAAATCGTATTCACAAGATTTAAATATGGGGATGTGCAGGGATGGGTGAAGATATGAGAGGTGTGAATATGAAGAAATTCCTTGTGTTGTTTTTATTGATGGTTTTTGCAGCGCCCTTTGCTTATGGTGCAGAAAATCGCCAGGCAGCTGAGTCAAGGCATCTTGAGGCTGCTGTTGCAGAGGCGAAGTGCAAGGCGGACTACACAGAGGGGCTTATCAGCCTGCTTGTTTCAGGCTTTCCTGATGCCGCTTCACTGAGCCAGCAGTCTGATGCGCTGAAGCAGGATGTTGCGCAGCTCCAGTCTTATGCCAGCCAGGGTGCTGTTGACGGGTATAGGAATTACGTCAAGAGCTCTTACGATGCGCATATGAAGGATGCCAGGAAGGCTATTCAGGATGTGAGGCAGGCTCATGGAAAGAACCTCACAAAAGAAACTCGCGCCAGCCTGAAGTCAGGGGGTGAGCAGCTAAAGTCCACTTTTGATGCGTGCCATTTCTCTGCAATGAAGAGCTACTCCAATTCAAGGGTTGATGTTTTCAATGATGAGATTGACAAGGCAGGTGCCAGGGCAGCAAACCTGACTGCAAAGGGCATTGACACCAGCAATATTATTGGCATTGTTAATAGTGCAAGGTCGCAGGTTGTTGAGCCGCTGAAATCTGATATTTCACAGGCAAAGGATGGAAAGGAGCTGGCAGCAGCCATGGAGAAATATTGCCTGCACGACGGGTGCAAGAGCGGCGTGAATTTCCACTTCTCTGCAAAGTTTGAGATTGAGAAGCTGAATGCCATACTGGCTGTTGTCAAGGCCAGTCCAAAGGCAGCCAGCCAGGCTGACAGGATAAGCATGATTCAGGCAGGGCTGGATGCTGCAAAAGCAGCCCTTGACGCAACAGGCACAGCCCAATACCCGCAGAAGGGCAAGGATAATGCTGTCTGGAGCCAGATTAGGCAGGCTGCAAAGGACCTGAGCGAATTGGTGCGAACATTGAGGTCTGGCTGAAGATGAGAAGACCTGTTCTGGCTGTTGGAGGCGTAATTTTAGCCTTGGCACTGGTCATTTCAGGCTGCGGGCAGAAAGGCCCGGGAGAAAAGCTGGATGAGAATGATGTTGCTGTACCAAGCCCGGTAGGTGATGAGAACACCATTTCAGGCTCAGATGTTCCGGATGCAGTTCAGCAAGGCAGCTCAACAGAGCCGGCAGCAACGCCAGCACTGCCACAGGGTGTCCAAGGCGCAGCAAATCCCCCTGCATCATCAGTCCAGACGCTAAGCGATGCAGATATTGCCGCTGAAGAGGGCGGTGATTCATCCCTGCTGGGACAGGAAGACGTGGCATCCCAAAGCTGACTTTAGTGTGATTCTGGCTTTGTATATCATAATCCATGCTGAATGCATAAGCGTAAAGTATTTATACCTCTTATCTCATAGATAGATAAAAAGAGGTGGTAATTTATGGAACCGGGAGTATGCCATAAGTGTTCAGGTGCCAAGGTTTTGGTCATAGGCGTGATAGTTCTGGTCAACTGGTATCTGAAATTGGTGGATTGGGCATTATTAATAGGTGCATTGATGGTTTTAGGGGGCTTGCTGAAGCTTGTCAAGCCGCATTGCCCTTGCGGTGTAAGCTGCTCTGTATGCGCTCCGGCGCCCAGCTCAGGGAAATCGGGCGGCAGGAAGAAGTAAACATCTATTATAAGTGTTTAAATTGCAGGAAGCGGCTCTTCGCTTCTTTGCATTATTCTGTCAAAATAGCTTGCAGTAGGCATACTTATCAGGATTTATCCATAGGAAAAGCTTATATTTTATATAAAGTTTATATTTATTTCCTTTAACAGCGAAATGCTTAAATACTAGTATGCCCCAGAATGGTAAAGATTGGGGGTTTTACAGGAATGATGAAAAAGGTTGTGAAGAGAATGAAGTCCACCAAGATGGCTTTACTGAAGGCTAGCTCAACACTAGGCAAGCCTCTGTCTCAAGGCATGCAGGATACCTTAGGTGAGGTTATTGGGGATGATGTCATTCCAGTAGTCCAGTATTTGCGTGACAAGAAGAACATTTCTGAGTTCAAGATAGCTGAGGATATAAGCGCAGAGGTTAATGCTGTCAGAAGCATGCTTTACAGGCTTCACAGCCATAATCTTGTTACTTATTACAGGAAAAAGGACAGGCAGAAGGGCTGGTATATAAGCTACTGGACATTTAATCCCCCTGGCCTGAAGCACTCTGCAGCTATGCTGAAGAAGAGGAAGCTTGAGGACCTGAGGGAAAGGCTCAAGAGGGAAGAGGATAACAGGGATTTGTTCTATATGTGCCCGAGCCTCTGCACAAGGATGGACTTTGACAACGCAACTGATGTGGGCTTTAAGTGCCCTGAGTGCGGAAGGACGCTTACTAACCAGGAGAACAGCAAGACAATAGCCCTGCTCAGGACCAAGATTACAGAGCTTGAAAGGCAGTGAATTTTGATAGATTCCGGATTCTTTTGGGTTTAGCCAAAAATTTAAATACCTGCTTGGTTTTGCAGCGTTCATGAAAGACCGCTCAAAGACCATTCTGTTTTCTATTGTCGTCGGCTTTTTGATGGTTACAAGCGTTGTAGGCATTGTGCTGGTCAATTACACTGGAAGCAGCACAGGGAGCCTGTATTACAGGGGCTTCAGGTTTGACAGGACTGGAACAGGGCTTGTTGCAGACATCAGGGGAATGCAGATACCATTCACTTACTTTCCCTCTGAGATTGAGGAGTTAAGGCTCAACAGCTCTTTAGTTGGAAGGATTAACAGCACAAGGATGGTGCTTGTCACCTCTGACTTCAACAGCAGCATTGCAGGGGCTGTTGCTGCTGCCCAGTTTGACCTGAGGAAGGCGCTTGGGGAGTCTTCAGGGATATTTGTAGTTCAGGGGTTCACAACCAATGCATCATCGCTGCCTGTAATAACCTGCGCTAATGCAACCGCGTATGTTCCTGTAATAAGCTTTGAGCAGGGGAACCGAACCCTGTTTTATGAGAGGGGGAACTGCATAATTGCAGAGGCTGAGACCCCGCTTGATGTGCTCAGGGCAAGGGACAGGCTGCTGTACGGGTTTTTCGGTGTGATGGATGGAAGCTGAAGAAAGGGCAGTTGATGGGAAGCTGGAAGATGCATCATCAGGAGGCGGCAATGGAATCAGCGAGTCTCCCCAAGGGGTTTCTGAGCCTGAAAAGGACAAAAGCACGCTGTATTTCATAATCATTTCTGTTGCTATAATAATAGTGGCTGCTGCTCTTTTTGTTTTCAGGAATGTCCAGACAGAGCCTCCAAAATCCCAGACGGTTAATTATAACGGGTTTATCTTCAATTACACAGAGCCGCTGTGGATAACAAACTGGCAGAGCAACGGGCAGGTTTACATCCTGAGCTTGAGGTTTAACCCGTATCAGGCTGAGAACATAAGCATAGAGGGGGATGAGGGCTGGAGGGCTAATAGCGAGGTGTACATAACTTTTGACCCTGAGAGCGAGAAATATGCCTATGTTGCCCTTGCTGCCAGCGAAATCAGCCTGAGCCTTGCCAACACATTTAACATAACTCCCATTGCAGCCTGCACTGCTAATGTGACTGCCTGCAGCAGGAGGCCGATAGTCACGTGCGCTGATTCTTCAGATAATGTTTCTGTTATTTACCTGAGGGATGAGGGCCCCACTTCAATAAGGATTCAGAAGAACTGCGCAATTATCCGGGGAGAGGGCGTTGAACTGGTGAGGGCTTCGGACAGGGCTGTTTACCAGTGGTACAGGATTATCAGGCCTAAATCTCCCTGACGCCATCAGGCGTGTATGCCACCAGCCTTATTCCCAGCCCGAGCTTCAGTAGGGCTGATATCAGCGCCATGTGCTCCTTTCCTGTCCCAAGGGAGATGTTGACTGCTGCCTCTGTGTCAAGTATCCTGCTGTCCAGCTTTTTTCTTATCTGCTCTGTAAGCTGCTGAAGCGGAAGTTTAGTGTCCACTTCTAGGAAGATGGCTTCGCGCTCCCCGCACTTGAAAGAGGTTTCACCCTTGCCTGAGATGAGGTAAACATTTCCCCATTCCTGCCTCTCAATCAGCCTCTTGAGGTATTCCCATACCCTTTCATCAGTTCCCAAGCACGCAACCAGGTCTGTCATCAGTTTATGGCAATCAGCTTAATGTCAAAATATGTCTTTCTTTTTAGCTGCGCTGTCCCTTGATTTTTTCTGCAATTAAAACACCCCGCATAGTTATAGAGTGGACCTGCGGGGATTCGAACCCCGGATTTACAGCTTAGAAGGCTGTCGCCTTATCCAGGCTAGGCTACAGGTCCATAGTCCGTTATGGGGCTTCACACCCCACCACTTGAGTAGCGACGCAAACCGCTAGTTTGCGCGCGGAAGGCTGTCGCCTTATCCAGGCTAGGCTACAGGTCCATAAATCAAGAAAAGTCAGAACAGTATTTAAAAAGATTGCTGAAAGTTGGTGGCATTGAAAAGCTACTTTCTTTTTGATGGTGCGACGGTTTTTTCTGCTGAAAAAACCTGCGGGGGTATCCGAAGGAACAACCCTCCCCCGCCGCACCGACTGGCTCATAGTGGTCAGCGAAGCGGGGGTTGCCCCCTTCGGGGTGCTGAGAGCTTCCTGAAAGGAAGCGTCTGACCTGCAAAACAAAGGTTTTCAATAACGCCTGAAAGTCAAATATGTGCGCGCCTGCCTCTGCGATTGCTCTTGACCTCCTTATGATGCCTGCCTGTGGGCTTTTCAAAGAAGGGGAGCCCGGCAAAAAGGTGGGGGAGCCTGGAGAGGGGCTTGAACTTCAGCAGCTGCGATGTCCTGCTTATTCCCTCTGTTCTTTCTGCCTGCTTTATGATTAATGCAGGGGCCTTTCCAAAAACCTGCGTCTGGTTGACATATTTTTCCCCTGCTGAGACGTATTCTGCAAGCTGGAAGTATTCAAGGAACCTGAACACGACATAGAAAGGTATTATGGCTATTATCTGCAGCCAGTATTTTTTCAGGAATCTGGGAACGCTTCTCATTCTTTGGTACTTGAAGAAAAGGTCTGAAGCTATTATCAGGAACAGCAGGGTGTCAAAAATGTCCAGGTGGTTCTTGAACAGCGCTGCCTGCTCAGGGAAGAACACCTCAAATGCCATTAGCAGGAGGAACAGGAAAAGCAGCGGCGGGATAATGCTGTCAATTGTTTTTTCTGCCTGGTGCATCCATCGCTTCATGCGAACCATCCGAACACAAGCATAAGAATTGCTATGAGCAGTATGGAAAATGCTGCCTGTATCGGGATTACCCCCTGCTCGTACTTCACTATTCTTGTGAAGTGGTTGTACAGGTGGCCTGCCTCTGCCAGCAGTACGGCTGAGGCTATGAGCATTATGTTCCTGCTTGATGCCCCGATGACCAGCATTGCAAGCCCTGCAGCATGCAGCATTATGTTCATAGCTCCCTTGTGGAAGCCCATGAAGAAGAACTTCAGGGTTTTAAGCATGCCTGTTACCAGTGAGCAGGGCTTTTAAAACTTTTGCTTTAATCAATAAGCTCTTCTTTCCTGATTTTCTCTGGAAGGTATTTGTCGGTAATGAAGGAAATTCCCCTTGATGACAGCGCCTGGATTTCCAGCTTGGCATTAAAATCGCGCATCATCTTGAACTGCCTTTGCCATGGCTTTGAGTTCTTGAACCAGTCGTAGTCTGAAATCTGCTTGAGCCTTGATACGTCCACTGGCTTGAGTGTGATGAAGTGCTTTTTCAGGTCATAGTTAATTACGTCATCTGCGCTTATTCCCAGGAACTTCACATCAGGTATTGCCATTGACTCTGCCATGTGCGCGAGGCTTATGCTCCCGAACTTGATGACGCTGTAGATGTATATTCCGTAAGGGTCAAAGTCTGTGAGTATGTAGATTGGGAGGCTGTGCTCTGAGTGGAGCCTTTGCAGGAGCCTTCTTATGCCCCTTGTTGTCTGCCCCTGTGAGCTGATTATTATGCAGTTTTGCTTGTCCCAGAACTTGTCTTCGTGAAGCCTTTCCCATACTGCTGCCTTTTCCATGTATATGACGTATTTTGCCGAGACTTTCTTGAACTCTATTTCCTCTACGTTTGATGGTATGCTCCAGCCGCCTGAGCCCAGCTTGCTCCAGTCTATCGCATCCCCCTTGTCTTCTATTATCACCCTGCCGGCAACAGAGCCCATCTTGTTGGCGTTCATGTTGAGCTGCTCCCTTGAGAAGTCTGTTATCAGCTCCAGGTCTTCTATTGCGTTGTCTGTCTCTGCCTGCTCGTCAACTATGTTTATTTTTGTGCCTTGTATGGTTCTTTTTGTCATGTAGAAGACATCCCTCAGGCTGGCGTGCTTTGAGCTGTCAATGAGGTCTTTTGATATTTTTGCGACTTCAAGGGTCTGGACGAACTTCTTTATGTGGCCTGCGTTGAAGAATTCCCGCTTTGATGTTTTTTCTCCCAATAGCAGCTTTTTTGTTTTTTTGTCAAATGAGACGTTTGAAAGCGCCCTGATGCTTATCTCTATTGATGGGTTCTGCCCCTTTTCTATGTCCTGGACAATCCCCTTTCCAAGCCCGATAAGGGCTTTTTTTGGGCTTTCACTCTTCATTTTGATTCCCCTTTTCCAGCGAGAGCTTCATTTTCTCGTCATAGTCCTGGTTTTGGTCTTTTTCCATCTGCGCCCTTATTTCAGGCTTGTTGAGGATTTTTTTGAGCTGCTCAAGGATTTTTTCTTTTTGCTCCCCAGAGAGGTGCGAGAGTGATTCTGCTATTTCCGGGATGTAGTTTTCAAACAGGCTGGCCCGTTCCAGCTGCCTTGTTGTCCTTGTTTTCCTGCTTATGTATAGCCCGAGTTTCCTTCCGCACTCCTGGAGGGCGAGCTTTATCTCTTTTATTATCTCAGGGTAATGCGCCAATGCCTCTTTTGCCTCTGATGTGAAGGGAACCCACACGGATGCAATGTGGACGAGTATCACTGCCGGCCCTGTTGGGATGGAGTTCTGGCTCTGCCCGAGCCCGTATGGCTTCCAGCTTGTTTTCGCGATTGACTCGGTCATTGAGCACGCTCCCTGCTGGTAGAGTAGCGGCACCCTGTTCGCGAACCTGAGTATTGTAGCTGAGCTGTCAGCGGGTATTTCGCCCCCGTATGCTATGCCCGCCTCTATTACAAACGGGTTGCCCCTGTACACTGCTGGCGGCCTTGTTGTTGAGCAGTAGAACTCTGCGTTTATCACTGAGCGCAGCCCCTTCTCTATCAGCGCCTCTGTGATGGGCGATATGCAGTCAGTCGGGGGTGCGATTATCCTGGTTTTTTCTATTCCCTGCATCAGCTTTTCTGCGTGGATTCTTGTTGCCTCTGCAGGCTTCATGCCTGGGAGTAGGCCTGCATTCTGGCATATCTCCTTTGCAGTGCCATCTCCAACCCTGGAGAACTCTGTTGTAAGGAATGATTGCAGGCTCCTTGCTGTTGTGTTGTCCAGCATCCTCATAAGGAGCCCTATCTCAACCCCATAGGGGTGCGGCTTTATTTCCTTTGGTTCGGCAGGCAGCTGCTCTGTTGACCTTGAGTAGATTTCCTGCTCTGCCTTTGGGGAAGTGTATATTATGGTTACATGGGGGTTTATTATTGCTGTCTGCTTCAGGTATTCGTCAACTGACTGAAGCCCCTTCTGGTATGATGCCTCAAGCTCCATCTCTATTTTTGTCCCGTGCTCCTTGTTCCAATTGGCCTGCTCCTGTTTGATTATCTCAGGCTTGTTTCCCTGTATGTCTATGTTGAGCTCCTGATAGTATGCAGGCTCTTTCTGGCCTATCCTTGATGTTATTTTTGCAGGCTTTCCTGTTGTGAGCTGGGCATACAGCACTGCCGCGCTTATGCCTATTCCCTGCTGGCCCCTCTTCTGCTGGAGATGGTGGAACTTGCTGCCATACAGCAGCTTTGCGAAAACCTTATCAACAGCCTCCTTGACTGCTGTGAGCAGGGCCTTTCGCTTGTTGTCAAATCCGAGGAGGTGCCTGTTTTTCTCAAAGAACTCTGCAATTGATATTTCCCGCTGCTTCCTTGCGAGCTCGTACGCCTTTATCTCTGCTTCAGCCATTTTGTTTCCTGGTTTCTGGTTGTTAATAAATCATGCTCTTGTGCTTTAGCTCTTTCCTTCTCTTTTCCAGCCACCTGTATACAGTGCTGTGCATGCTGCCCTTTGCAAGCAGCTCTATGGCTTTCCTTGCAATAGCCACGTTTTCAGGCTCGCCTATTATTCCGATTGTCTTGCCGTAAATCGTCAGGTAGCTGCCTGAAAGCTCCTCTATCAGCCTCCGGCACTTTCCTCCTGCGCCGATAATCCTTCCCTTGAGCCTTATGAACCTGCTTTTTGTTGATGCGTGCTCTGAAATGTCTATCTTCTCAAAAACATAGTCCCCCTTCAGGAGAAGCCTCGCGGTGTTTGGGTTGAATCCCCTCCCAATGGCGGATATCACTTCCCTGGCTGAATAAAGCGAAAGCCCATCCCCGCCCTTGATTGACACGTCGCCTTCATCAGAGTCAACTGAGATTCCTGTGTTTGTCTCTGACTCTATCTGCCTTTTCATTTCCCCCTTTTTTCCTATGAGGACTGCGATGCGAGCCTTCGGGATTTTGAGCTGGTAAAGATATTCGGCCATAAAATTTTGCTAAACTCGGATTGTATTTAAACTTTACTGAGAATGTCAAAAACCTTTTAAAGAATAATAGCACATTTTCTTTTATGAGGCTATCATTGAACTTTGTGATTATTTTCCTGGTGATTGTGGTGATTGCAGCTGTGAGCGGCTGCTATAAGGAGCCTGCAAAGCAGGATACCGATTCTCCAGTAAAGGCTGAGAATGAAACAGGCGAGTCAGGAGGCTTAGCTTCCCAAGCCGTGCAGGAAGCGCAGCAGGCATTTAAGCCGGGCTATAGATATGCTGTTGACAGGCCATCTGGCTGGTTCAGCTCAGGGCAGGCTGCTGATTTGGTGCTGTATGCGACAGGGTTTAACGAGAGCGGAGGGCCTCTTTCCCTTAACCATCCTGGAAAGGTTGCTACTGACGGCAGGAGGCTTATTGTTTCTGACACCTGGAATAACCGCGTGTTAATATGGAATGATATTCCAACCAGTAATAACCAGCTCCCTGACTTGGTGCTTGGGCAGCCGGACTTCAGCTCAAATGTTGGGAGGCTTGGGGCAGATGGGATGAACTGGCCGATGGGAGTTTCAACAGATGGCCGCAGGCTTATTGTGGCTGATGCAAACAATGACAGGGTTCTTGTCTGGAATGAGTTTCCATCAAGGAATGGCCAGCCTGCTGACTTGGTTTTGGGCGCGTCTGATTTTGACAGCTGGCCTTCATATGCTGATTGGGAGGGCGAAAAAAACCATACTGACACCCGCAACCCCAATAAGAGGATTTATTGGCCATGGGATGCGTGGACAGACGGCAAAAAAGTGGTGGTGACAAGCACAACAGACAGCACTGTCCTCATCTGGAATGCGTTCCCTGCTGCAAACAACCAGGATGCGGATATTGTCCTGGGGAAGCCTGATTTCTCCAGCAGGTTTGCTGACCTGGGCGCTAGTGGAAATGTTCCCTTGGTAACAATGATGACTCCGAGAAGCATTGCGTCTGACGGCAAATACCTGGCTGTCGGGATGTATGGGGGAAACGGGGCATATGTATGGAGGGAATTTCCAAGGGAAAGCGGAAAGCCTGCTGACTTGGCCTTATACCCCCGGAGGGAGAAAGATGAGCCTGTGGACATGGTTGCAGGGCTGTCAATGAGGGATAACAGGCTGTTTGCCGCCAGTTCGCATCATGTTTTTGTCTGGAACACCCTGCCCTATCAAAACGGCCAAAATCCTGATTTGAAGGTTGGTGTGCAGAGGACGAGGGATGAGTATCTCGCTGCCCCTGACAGGAACATATTCTTTTCAGACACTTTCGCCTTTCCTGCAGGGGTTGCCAGTGATGGCAAGAGGCTGATTGTTGCTGACACAAATTTCAACCGCGTGCTAATATTCAATAAGATTCCTGAAAAGCCGGATGCAAAAGCTGATGTTGTTCTGGGCACTCCGGAAATATTCCTTTCAAAGCGCAGTTTTGGCTCAAGCCCTGCGCCTTTCACCGATGGAAAGCGGCTGATTGTGGGGGTGGATGGCTTTGGCGCATGGATTTATAATCATATCCCTGATGAGAACAAGTCAAAAGCTGATGTTGTTGTTGGCAAATTGCTTGGAACTACAGTCGTTGGAGGCAACACAATCAGTGACGGAACAAGATTGATAATGGTGCACCGTGAGGGAAGCAGCGTCTTCATATGGAACAGGATTCCTGAGAGGGATAATCAGCTGCCTGACATAGTCCTTGGCAAAAAAGTTGTGTTGGACGACTGGGGAAGGCCGGGGGCAGGAAGCGCCGGCTTTAACAGCCCCAGCATGGCAGCAACAGATGGCCGCAGGCTTATAGTGAGCGACACCGGGAATAACAGGGTTCTGATTTGGAACAGCATGCCTGCAAAGAACCAGACCCCTGCGGACTTGGTTTTGGGCCAGCCTGACTTTGACTCGGCTTCACCGGGAAGCATGCTCAACCAGCTTGACCACCCCATGCAGGTATCAACTGATGGGAAGAGGCTGGTTGTTGCTGACCAGTCAAACAGGAGGGTGCTTGTCTGGAAGAGCATGCCTGGGCAGAATGGGAAACCGGCAGATTTTGAAATTAAGGTGATAAACCATTCAAAGGGCATAGCGGATTTGCAGCCTACAGCGCAAATCAGCCTGTTGCTTGGGGTTTATGTTTATAACAACAGCCTTTTTGTAGCCGACCACAACAGGATTCTGGTTTGGAGCAGGTTTCCTGAAAGCGGGCTTGATGAGCCTGACATCGTCTTGGGCCAGCCTGACCTCATAAGCGATTACAGGAGCAATTCCGAAGACAGGCTTTTCATGCCCGCATTCCTTGGTTTTGACGGAAGCTTTTTATGGGTTGGGGAGTTTAAGTTTTCAAACAGGCTTCTAAGGTATAGCGTGCATCCATGAAATTCGCGATAATAACATCTGACAGGAATGCTGCCAGCGTCACTATAAGGCAGCAGCTTCTGAAGAGGTACGGCTTTGAAGATGACAGAGGAATTTACCGGTTAGTTCACAATGGCAAAATAATCAGCATGCA
Source organism: Candidatus Woesearchaeota archaeon (assembly GCA_016192945.1). GTDB lineage: Archaea > Nanobdellota > Nanobdellia > Woesearchaeales > UBA10216 > JACPTE01. The sequence continues at coordinate 6,796 of JACPTE010000011.1, read as the reverse complement.
TTCGCTTGACAGGGAGCTGCTGTTCCTTGAAAACATAGACCGGGAGATTGATGCGGACATTTTCATCTTCGCAAGCACTCACAGGAGCAAGGCTGGAGTTGATGCATTTACAGTGCACAGCATTGGCAACTGGGGCAAGGCTGAGTTGGGCGGGATTGGCAGGATGCTGTGCGCGTCTCCATCAGGGCTTCTGAAGTCTGCATTCCTTCACCTGAAGGAAAACAGCCTGGGCATTGAAGCTGTGCAGGAGGCGACGCATCACGGGCCTTATCTTGGGAAGCCCGGCATGTTCATTGAGATTGGCAGCAGCGAGGCGATGTACCTGAACGTGGATGCCGGGGCGGTTGTTGCTGACGCGATTATCCGCTCAATAAATGATTGCGGTAAGCAGGATGTCAAGTCAGCTGTAGGGCTCGGGGGCACCCATTATTGCGGCAATTTCGCCAAGATAATGCTCAACTCGGACTTTTCTGTTGCGCATGTGTGCCCAAAGCACAATCTTGCTGATTTTGACATTGAGATGCTGATGCAGGCAGTTGACAAGTGCATTCCGAGGGCGGAAACAGCAATTGTTGACTGGAAGGGGCTGGGCGAGCGCAAGGAAAGCGTTAAAAAGCTGCTGGCTGATTCTGGAATCCGGTTTTTCAAGACGAGCGATTTCTAGCTGCCACCAAAAAATTTATATATAATGCGTAAGCAACGGAAACGCGACAGGAGGTGGATTTTATGCCTAAGGATAAATGGGAAGGTTATGATGATGACGAGGACAGCGATGACGATGACGCTTTTGACGACGAGAATGATGAGCCAGATGATGAATGGTGAATTCTATCACGGGAGATGATTGTAATGGACTCTAAGGACAAAAAGGGCAAGAAGAAGGGAGATGAAGACTGGTTTGAAGAGGAAAAGGAAGACGAAGAGGAAGAAGACGACGAAGAAGACGACGACTGGGATGATGAGTTTGGAGATGAGGGCTCTGAGAAGGGCGAAGACGACCAGTGGGCTTAATTCCCTGCCTGTTTCAAAGGATTTTTATATTCTGTTTTCTTTCTTTTTCTTATGAAGCTTGAGAAGGTCTTGGTGTCTGGCTCTGGAAAGCTTTTCTATGTGAAGGGGCTTGATGCTGACTACCACACCCAGTTTGGGATGGTAAAAAAGGATGATTTGAGGAAGGCAGCCAGCGGGGATTCTGTAAAGACGAACACTGGGAAGGAGCTTTTTGTGCTGAGCCCGGGATTTTCAGACTTGTACAGGAAAATCAGGAGGGGTCCCCAGATTGTGCCCCTCAAGGACATTGCAGCCATAATTGCAGCTACCGGCATAGGCAGGGAGAGCGTTGTTGTTGATGCGGGCTCAGGGAGCGGAGCGCTCGCGTGCTTTCTTGCAAACATCGTGAAGGAGGTTTACACTTATGAAATCAGGCCTGACTTCTTCGCCATAGCACTGCAGAACGTGAAGGAGCTTGGGCTTGGGAATGTAAAAGTCAAGAACAAGGATGCTTATGCCGGCTTTGATGAGAAAAATGTGGATTTGGTGACATTGGACCTTGCTGAGCCGTGGAAGGCAGTTGGAGCTGCTGCTGACTGCCTGAACGTAGGGGGTTTCCTGGCTTCTTACTCGCCCACAACTCCGCAGGTAACTGACTTTGTCTCTGCGGTTTCAAAAGAGCCCAGGCTGATGAGCCTGAAGACAATAGAGATTATAGAGCGGGAGTGGGAAGCTAATGACAGAAAAGTCCGCCCTAAGTCTGCTGCAATCGGCCATTCCGGTTTTTTGAGCTTTGCGAGGAAGATAAGCAAGAGTGAGTGATTTTTTCTAGAAATATTTTCAATTATCCCGAAAGTTTGCACAGGACACTGGACAATCGGGCGAATGATTAATAAAGCATTAGAATAAAAAAGAAAATGCGGCCATCAGATTTGGTTGGTCGCAAACGGTTCAGACCCTCGATAGATAAGAGGTATGGACTATAAAAAACTTATGCCGCGGACGTCTAATTTGGTTTGACGGACGGTTCAGACCCGTCGCTCCAAAGGAGCATCTGGGCTCAAAACCGTTAGCTTGAGAATGAGCTAGATTCGTTCACAAGTTCTGGGTGAGACTCCCAGCCGCGGCGCATTATTTTTGAAATTGCCCTGACTGCAACTCCTGATATCAGAATATTTATATACTAATCATTATGATTATCATAATAATATGATTTTGTTATTAAGCGAGCATGCAAAGAAGCGAATGGCTGAGCATGCGATAACAAAAGAGATGGTCAAGGAGGCAATAGAAAGAGGCTCAAAAATCAGGCAGACAGATGGTTATTTGGCAAATTATACATATTTCCTGGTTGCCTACAAGATCATAAAAACAGGGGTTTATAAAATCAAAACGGTGATGGTGATAAAATGATAAGAGGCAAATGTGATGAATGCGGTGGAAAAATAGTGGCAATGAAAACAGACTTTAGTCTTTTTGGAGTCAGTTTAGGAAAGTTCCCGGCAGAAGTCTGCACTAAATGCGGAGAAAAGGTTTTCACAGAAGATGTATCTGATGAAATCGACAAGGTAGCGAAAGAAAAAGGATTATGGGGTTTAGGGGTGAAAACCACTGTAGGTAAAGTTGGTGATAGCCTGGACATAAGGATTAACAGGAGAATAGCCGATTTTGTAGGGCTGCAGAAGGGTCAAACCGTTTTAGTGCATCCAGAAGGGAAAAACAAGATTGTCATAACAACTTGAAAGCTTACTGCTCAACATCCTTCCTTACAACATCTCCCGGGAGGGTTGTCCTGTCTGGCCAGATTTTCCTGCCTGGGTAGATTGTGGTGTGGATTCCTGTGTGGACATTGTCGCCTATTATCGCCCCGAGCTTGCGCCTGCCTGTGTCAATTAGCTCGCCCTTGACCATTGACTTCACTGTTTTGCTGTCGTGCCTCAGGTTGGCGGTTATTGTGCTTGCCCCGAGGTTTGAGTTCTCCCCTATTACAGAGTCGCCAATGTAGCTGAGGTGGCCGACATGGGTTCCGTGCATTAGTATTGAGTTTTTTATCTCGGTTGCGTTTCCTACAAGGCAGTTGTTGCCTATTGATGTGTAAGCCCTTATGTAGCAGTTAGGCCCTATGCTGCAGTTCTCCCCTATTACAGCAGGCCCTTCTATGTATGCGCCTGACTTTAAAGTGGTTCCCTTTCCTATGATTGTGTTTCCCTTGATTGTTGCGCCCTTTTCAACTGTTCCCTTTACAGAGGGCTTTATGGCGCTGAGCATATGCTCGTTTGCGCTTAGTAGCGACCACGGGTATGTTATGGGCATCCACCCATCGCCCTGGACTAATGCTATTTTGCTTTTCTGCGCGACTATGTTGATTGCATCAGTAAGCTCAAATTCGCCCCTTTCTGATTTTTTTGTTTTCCGGATGGATGCAAAAATCTCGCGCCCGAGAACGTAGCATCCTGTGTTGGCAAGCCCCTCCCTTGCAAGTGGCTTTTTCTCGTCTATGGCTGTCAGGATGTTTTTTGATGCCCTGACTGTGCCGAACTGGCTTACGTCAGGCACGCTTTGGGCAAGGAGCGCCCTTTCATGTGCAAGGCATTTCTTTATGTCTGCCCTGCTGTAAAGGTCATCGCCCATCAGTACAAGGAACTTGCTTTTTGCCCTGGTTTCAGCTGTCCTGAGGGCGTGGGCTGTTCCAAGCTGCTGTATCTGCTCAAGGTATGTTATGTTTATGCTGCCTGACTTGTATCCTGTCTTCTGGGTTACCTGGTGGGCTTCAAAGCCGGTTATGATGACTGCCTCCCTGACCAGGCCCTGGAGGCTTTCCAGGTTGTGCTGTAGTATTGTCTTGTTTGCTATTTCAAGGAGTGCTTTTGGCTTTTTGGCTGTCAGGGGCCAGGTTCTTGTGGATTTTCCCGCAGCCAGTATTATTGCCTGTGTCACAGTCATTTTTGGAGTCTATCCGAGCTCGGATTTGGCGAGCCTTGCCAATTCCTGGGCTATCTTATTTATCTGCTTTTCGTTTTTCCCCTCAACCATTATCCTGAGCAGGCTTTGGGTTCCTGAGTATCTCACGTATACGCGCCCGCTTCCTTCAAGGAGCTTTTCAGCTTCTGAGATGCTTTGGGCAAGCCTTAGCCCCTCAATCTCCTTCTTTTCCCTGACCGGAATGCTGACAATTGCCTGGGGGAGCTTTTCTATAATCCTGGCGAGCTCTGAGAGCTTTTTGCCCTCGCTTTTCATTATCCGCATCATCTGGAGCGCTGTGATTATCCCGTCTCCAGTGGGCATTATGTCTGAGAATATTATGTGGCCTGACTGCTCTCCCCCCAGGTTGCAGCCATGCGCTGCCATCGCGGCAGCCACTTTCTGGTCTCCAACCTCGCATCTTATTGTTCCTATTGAATATTTTTTCAGCGTTTCTTCAAGCCCGTAGTTGCTGTAATGGGTTACAATTACCCTGCTGTTTGCAAGCGTTTTCTTTTTCGCCATGTGGATTGCTGCTATCCCTATCAGCTGGTCGCCTGAAAGGATGGTTCCCTCCTCGTCTATCAGCATCGCCCTGTCTGCGTCTCCGTCAAACGCAACCCCGATATCCGCCCCTGCCTTGAGCACTGCCTGCCTTAGCTTCTCAGGGTGTTCTGAGCCGCATTCCCTGTTTATGTTGAATCCGTCTGGCTCTGCGCTAATTGCCTTTACCTTAATCCCCAGCTCATCCATTATCCGGGGCGCTACAAGGTAAGCTGCCCCGTTTGAGCAGTCTATAACCGCATTTATGCCTTTAACAGAGTCTCCAAAGGCTTGCCTGGCAAAGTCAATGTACCTTGTTCCAGCCCCTATAAAGTTGTGCACAAGCCCTGTCTTGGAAGCGCTCATGCCCTTATTTGAGAAGTATGCCTGCTCTATTTCCGCCTCCTGCTTTTCAGTTAGCTTTGCCCCGCTGCCTGTGAAGAATTTTATGCCGTTCTCATCTGCGGGGTTGTGGGATGCTGAGATGACTACAGCAGCATCCATCTTCATAGCTTTTGCGATGTATGCTGCTGCCGGGGTGTTGAGCACTCCCGCATCAAAAACATCTGCCCCTGCTGATGCAAGGCCTGCAGTTACGGCAGCCTGTATCATCGCCCCTGACTCACGCGTGTCCCTGCATGCGAGAATCCTCGGGGCCTTTCCAATAGAGCGGGCAAATGACTGGCCTATCCGGGCTATTTCCTGCGGTGTGAGTGGGCTCTTGTTGGGCTTTCCCCTTATCCCGTCAGTTCCGAATAATCTCATCTTTCACTTCTGTTTTTTCATTGCTGCCCAGCTGTCAAGGAATGACTTGAGCCCTGCATCTGTGAACGGGTTTTTTATCATCTGCTCAACAAGCTCAGGCTTGACTGTTGCAATATCAGCTCCTGCGAGAGCTGCCTCTGTTATCTCGCGGGGCTCGCGGAAGCTTGCCGCGAGTATTTTGGTCTTGAACCCGTAGTTCCTGTATATGGCTGTGCAGTCTTTTATCAGCTGCATCCCGTCGTAGCCTGCATCGTAAAGCCTTCCGATGAAGGGGCTTACAAATGTTGCCTCAAGCTTCCCGGCGAGCAGCGCCTGGTTGGCTGAAAACACGAGTGTCATGTTTGTCTTTATGCCCTCTCCTGAAAGCGTTTTGAGGGCTTTTAATCCCTCAGCAGTTGTTGGCAGCTTTATAACCGTGTTCTTTGCCCATGTGCTTATGTCCCTTGCCTCCTTGAGCATGCCTGCTGTGTCTGTGCTTGTCACCTCTGCGCTTACAGGCCCCTTTACCTCCCTGCATATTTCCTGGACTATCTCCTTGAATGAGCGCCCCTTGCTGTCTCTGCTTATCCATGAGGGGTTTGTTGTCACTCCATCAACTATGCCCAGCTCATTAAGCCTCCTGATGTCAGCTATGTTTGCAGTGTCTATGAACAGTTTCATTTTATCACCCTTCTGCTATCATTTTCTTGGCCTTTTATAATTTTTATGATGATTTGCAATTTTATATGAACATTAGCCTCTTTATATTGTTTAAATTGTTAAGCCTGTTTAAGTGAAAAAAAAATATACTTGCAGTTTTGAATGCGATTTATGGATTCAAGAGCGCAAACCCTGGATGAGCTGGTTAGCAGGCTGAGCACTAATGAGGGCAGGGGCGTTCTTGTTGCAAGATTATTTGGCCGTGTTGAAATTCCTGAGGCAATGGTTGTCCAGGCTATAGGATATCTTGAATGTTCAGGGAACGCGGAGTTGATTGCTGTGGCTGCCAGGCTCGCCAGGAAGGCAGGGCTGAAAGACAAGGCAGAGGAATTGTATGAAACGCTTATTGGGGCTTATACTGGGAATTATAAGCATGCAGAGGGACTTGAAAAGGCTGCATACGCTGCAAGGGCATCAGGCCGCAGGGGAAGGGCTAAACAGCTGTTCCTTATGGCTGTTGGAGTTGAGGAGCATAATTTGCGCCTTGACAAGGCTGCATATATCGCGAGGAATGCAGGGCTGAAGGACAAGGCTCAGGAGTTGTTTGCCAGGGCAGCAGAATATTATGAGGGACAGGGGTATTTTGAGACAGCTGCAATAATGGCAGCTGAGGCAGGGCTGAAAGACAAGGCAGGCTCGCTTTACGAAAGGGCGATTGTTTTCTTCGTTGAAAACAGGGGATTTGGCCCTGCTGCTGAGATTGCAATGTCAATAGGGCAGGAGGAAAGGGCCAGGGAACTTTATGCAAGGGCTTGCAGTGAGCATGAGCTGAAGGGACGGGTTGAGGAGGCTGTAAAGTCAGCGAGGCTTGCCGGGCTTCCTGAACGCGTCATTGAAA